>JACCRC010000105.1 GCA_013813765.1 Deltaproteobacteria bacterium
CCGCCGGAGCGCTCGACGCCAGGATTTCCTCCCGCGCCGTTGCCGCCGCCCGCGCCCACCGAGCCGTCGATGCCATCCGTACCGGCGGCGCCGATGCCAGGAAGCACCTGGAGGTCGCGGAGCTCGACCATCTTCGAACCGGTGATCGTGATCGCGACGGAGCTCGCGCCCGGCGAGATCGCATCCGGGGTCTTGATCGTCATCTTCACGAGCAGCGTCGGGACCATGATGTTGTCGATCGTGACCGCGGGCGACGTCGGCGACGCGATCTCCGTGGTCACCGATGGGTTCTGCGTCCACGCATCGTCGAAGCCGCCGTAGACGCTCACGCCCGACTTCATCGTGAACGACTCGGGATACACGCCCGAGTGCACGAACACAGCGAGCGGCGGCACTGCCGTCGAGGCCTTCGTGATCGCCGCGTTGATCGACTTCATCGGCGCAGTCTTCGTGCCGGCCGCGGTGTCGTTACCGGAGCGAGAGACATGGATCGCGTCGCACGGCAGCGCACCGCACGAGGAGTCCGGCATCACGAACGCATCGATCACGGCCTCGCTTGCGTCGACGTCCGATGCGCTCTTTCCACTGGCGCAACCTGCGGCAACGAGCACGATCAGGGCACTGCTGCGCACGCCGTGATTGTAGCCCACGGTGCGAGCCGCCATGGTGCGGAAAATCACCGGCGTGATGCGTCGATCACGGGCGGTTCCCCGGAAACGCTGTGCAGATACATCGCCTGCGCGCCATAGGCGATGAACCTGCCCTCGTCATCCCACACCTCGGCATCCGCGATCGCCCAGCCGTGATAGGCGCGTCGAACGGTGACCGCGACCAGCAACCACTCGCGCGTCGTGTCGTCGACGACGTAGGTCGTGAGATCCAGACTTGGCGCGTAGAACCGATAGGTTCCGGGGCCGATCGCCCGGTGCAGCGCCGTCGGCATCGTGTCGATGAGCGGCGGCAGCGCGAGCCGATCGAGCCGACCCTGCGCGTCGCGCTGCGGCGCTCGATATCTGAGCCAGCGCGCGTAACGGGCCGGCCCGGCCTCGAGCGTCGGGGTCCAGAACGCATCGCCCTCGGCGATCTTGCACTCGAGCTGCCGGTAGAACCGGAACCGGTTGTGCGGATTGTTTCCGGCATCGTCCTCGACGGGCAGCGCGGTGTCGAGCGAGCGCACGCGATCGGGGAACGGCACGCCGCGCACGTCGGGCCCTTTGCGATCGCGCAGGAAGGTCGCGAGCACCTCGAGCCCGCGCGAGTTATCGCTCTCATCCTCCGGATCGGGCACCGCGTCCTTGTGGCGGAGCGCCACGCGAACCTGCGCGCTGCTCTTGCCGCGACGCAGCTCGGTGACGTCGGCGACGAGCGCAGTCGCGTGCAGCGGCGTGCAGAACACCGTGGTCGCCGACGCAAATCGCAACAGCGGCTCGCCGAGGAAGGTCTCTGCCGCACGCAGCGCCGCGGTCATCGCGACACCGCCCGATGGCAGCAGGTAATCCCAGTGATCCGGCAGCGTCAGGTGGTAGCGCCCGGGCACCGCCTCATCGGCGCGCACGGCCGTATCCGCGGCGAGGTCTGCGTACATCGAAGCGAGCTTACTTCGGGTTCGGCTTCGGCGCGTCGAGCTCCTTGTCGATCTCGCTCAGCGCCTTCTCGTGCTGGGCGAACTGACTCTCGACGCTCGCGAGGTGACCGCGCGCGGCCTCGCGCTCGCGCACGAGGACGTTCATGCTCGCGGCGATCTCGGCGCGCTGCTTCATCAGCCGCTGATGCCGCGCGAGCTCCGCCTGGCGCTTCTCCTCCGCCACGCGCGCGATCTCCGCTGCAGACGCTGCTTGCGCCTCGCGCACCTGGCGCCGCTTCTCGTCCTCGATCGCGCGCAGCCGCTCTGCCTCAGCAGCCTCGGCCGCCTTCCGCTGCGCTGCCATCTCCAGCCAAGCGCGAAACTCCGCGGTTTGACGGCGGCGTTTGTCGAGCTCGGTGCGCCACCTGAGCCGGCGCTGCGCGAGCCCATCGGGGTCGGGCACGGCGTTGACCTTGCGCTGCAATGCGAGCAGCTCGTCGGCGCCGGCTTCCAGCTTCATCAACCGGGCGAGCTCGCCGTGATCGAGCCACACTCCATGCGACGGGCACAGGTCGACCATGATGGCGTCTGCACTGCGCGCGTCCATCCGCGTGACCGTGCCCTCGGTGGCGCACTCCGGGCAATCAAGCGCGGCGTGCCACCACATGTTCCTGCCCGCCGGCCAGCGCGGGTTACCAAACGCCACGTCGAGCGCCGACTGGCTGATCCACGCGCCCTGACAGCCGACACACACGGCGACGCCGCCGAACACTCGATCGAGTGCCTCGGCGCATCGCGGGCACAGCAGCATCTGCGGTGCTTCGCGGTACGGGCTCTCCACCCGTCCATTCTCAGCGCTTGACGGCGAGACGCAAGGTCCCCGCGAGCTTCTCCAGCGCCGCGAGTCCCTTCCCGGCCGCCTGGTCGCCGGCCTTGCTGCGCTGCTGCAGCCCAGGGATCCGCGAGAGCAACCGCCACGTCGCGTTCTGCGCGTTCCACAGGTCGACGGAGCTGCGCATCCGCGCGGCGACCTCGGCTGCTGCGTTGACGGTGTCGAGCACGTCGAGATCGAGCTCGCCGTCGGCGCTATCGATCCGGGCGAGCAGCACGCGCAGAGCCTCGCTCGCCGCGAGCGCGATCTCCGGCGTGTCGAGGCTGACGCGCACCTCGGCGGCCTCGACCATGTGATCGCGCAGCGTCTGGAAGCTCGGGTGTGCCGACTTGAGGTTCGCGAGCACGCGGCGCCGCAGCGTGGCCTCTGCGGTGGTGACGAGCACGTCGGGCACCGGTAGCTGGTGCGCGACCAGCCAGCGGATCAGCGGCACGTGCTGGTCGTAGGCATCCGCGAGCTCCGACTCGGCCTCCGCGATCGCCTCACCGAGTACCGCGCCGAGCACGCGCTCGCGGCTGCCGGGCAACAGCGACGACAGCGATAGCGACGCGCCCGGGAAGTGATGATCGACCACGCGCTGTGCTGCGAACACGTCGGCGGTCTCGAACGCGCCGGTGAGCTCGTCGATGACCTGGCCCCACGCGGCCTCTTCCATCGGTGCGCGCACGCCACCGGTGACGTGCTGTTCGCCGAGGTGCAGGCCCGCGAAGCACAGCGAGGTGGCAGCCTCGGTCAGCCGCGATCGCACGCGCACGGTGCCGGCGACCATGCGAGCTCGGCCGGAGCGGCGCTCGATCCGATCGAGGAAGTCGACGTGATAGCCGTAGACGTCGACGCTCTTCAGCGCGTCGGGCTCGACGAGCGTGTGCACGGCGACGTGCGAGCAGACCTTCGCAGGATCGATGCGCGCCGGTCGCACACGCTGCTGCCACACCTTGCGGCCGTCACCCTCGTCCGGGAGGTTCGAGCGTGCGAGCGCGAGGCGGTTGACGAGCTCGCTCTCGACGGGATCGCCGCCGATGTCATCGATGAGCTCG
Organism: Deltaproteobacteria bacterium; assembly: GCA_013813765.1. Lineage (GTDB taxonomy): Bacteria > Myxococcota_A > Polyangia > Haliangiales > Haliangiaceae > JABFXX01. Next base: position 3,494 of record JACCRC010000105.1, read on the forward strand.
GCGACGCGCGCGGCGTACTGCATGCACTGCACGGTCTCGATGCCCGAGAGCTCGTCGAAGAACCAGCCGCAGCTCGTGTACATCAGCATCGCGTGGCGCGTCATCTCCATCAACGAGAGTGCGCGAACCCGCTCGCTCGCATCGAGCACATGCGAAGCGTGCGTGGCGAGGAACTGGTCGCGCGCTTCGGGGCTGCGGCGCAGCACGACGTCGATGTACCCGTCGCGCGCGGCCCATGCATCCTTGAACAGCAGGCGCCCGACATGCTCGAGCGCCGCGGCGGCCTGCTCGCGCAACCAGTCGAGCGCGTCTCGCAGCGGCCGGCGCCACGCCTGGTTCCATCCCGGCTTGCCGCCGGAGTTGCAGCCGCAGTCATCGCGCCAGCGCGCGATGCCGTGCGCGCAGCTCCACGAGGTGTTCTCGGCGAGCAGCACCTCCCACGTCGCGGGCACGACCGCGCGGAACTCGGCGTAGTTCGTGAGCCGCGTACCGTTCCAGCCGCCCTCGACCTGCGAGAGCGCCCACGCGAGCGCCATGTCGCCGTAGCGATGGTGGTGACCGTAGGTCTCGCCGTCGGTCGCGATGTGACACAGCGCGGGCGCACCGCCCTCGATGGGTCCGCGCGAGATCATCCGCGAGACGATCTGGTGACCGTCCGCGAGGAGGCGCTCGAACGCGACGGCCTGCGCGGTGCGGCCGTCGTAGAAGAAGAGATCGATCGTGCGACCCGATGGCAGCGTGCACTTGTACGCGCGGCCCGGGTCCACCGGATCCGTGCGCCAGTCACCGCCGGCGGGTCGCCACGCACGCGCCTGATACGGCGCGAGCACCGTGAACAAGATGCCCTCGGCCGAGAGTGCCTCGAGCGTCGCGATGTCGACCGCGCACTCGGCGAGCCACATGCCCTCGGGCTTGCGGCCGAACCGGTGCTCGAAGTCGGCGATGCCCCAGCGCACTTGCGTCGCGCGGTCCCGCGGCGATGCGAGCGGCATGATGATGTGGTTGTAGACCTGCGCCATCGCAGAGCCGTGGCCCCCGAATCGCCGCATGCTCGCGCGATCCGCCTCGATCAGCGCGGCGTGGACATCGGGTGCGAAGTCCTCCATCCACGACATCAGCGTGGGCCCCACGTTGAAGCTCATGCGCTGGTAGTTGTCGACGATCTCGATGATGTGGTTCGTGCTGTCGACGACACGCGCGGCTGCATTCGGTCGGTAGCACTCGGCCGTGATGCGTTCATTCCAGTCCCGGAAGGGATGCGCGCTCGGCTGGGGCTCGATCGCCTCGAGCCACGGGTTCTCGCGCGGGGGCTGGTAGAAGTGCCCGTGGATGCAGACCCACTTGTCGGTCACGAAGTCGCCAAGTGTACGCCGTTTCACACTAGACTGGGAGCGTGCGCGGCGTGGCTCTCCTCGCGATCGCCTCGGCCGGCTGCGGATTTCACGTAGCCGCCTCCGGTGAGCCAAGACCCGGTGAGGACGCACGCGTGGTCGATGGGCCATCCGACGTGACGCTGCCCGATACGTTCGTGCCGCAGCCGGCGTGCATGACGAACCCGGCGTACTCGAACGGACCGAACAACGGCAGCCGCTATCGCAAGACCACCGCCATCGACTACGACGGCGCGATCGATGCGTGCGGCGCCGATGGCGCGCACCTCGCGGTGCTCGACACGGCGCCCGAGCACACCTTCGCGATGCAGTTCGCCGCCGGTGACCAGATGTGGATCGGCTACGACGATCTGACGACCGAGGGCGTGTTCAAGTGGGTCGCGACATCGAACGGCACGTTCAGCGCGTTCTCGGGGAGCGAGCCGAACGATGCCGGCGGCGAGGACTGCACGTACATGCGCTCCGACGGCTCGTGGAACGACGCCAGCTGCGAGCACAGCTTCATCGGACTCTGCGAGTGCGAGACCGGCTATGTCGCCCCTCCACGGCCGGCATGCCGCACGATGAGCGGCGCGACGCTCGAGGAGGGCCGACGCTACTTCATCCGCGAGACCACACCCCTCTCGTGGGCGGCCGCGAAGGCGGACTGTGACAGCATCGGGGCACACCTCGCCGTGCTCTCGGATCTGATCGAGCACGGCAACGTCGACAACCGCTTCTCGGGCGACTCGTGGATCGGCCTCACGGATCAGGCTGTCGAGGGCACGTTCGGCTGGGTCAACGGATCGACCGACGCGTATCGCAAGTGGGGCAGCGGCGCGCCGCACGCCGGCAACGTCAACCGCAACTGCGTGCGGATCAACGTTGACTGGCAGGACGTCGACTGCACGCAGCTCAAGCAATACGCGTGCGAGTGCGATCCGCTGCCTCCGTGACTCGCTAGCCCTCGGCGACGAACACGACCATCCCGAGCGGCGGAACCGTGATCATCATCGAGTGATCGCGGCCGTGCCACGGCTGGGGCTCGGCGTTCATGCCGCCGCGGTTGCCGAGACCCGCGCCACCGTAGATCTCGGCGTCGGAGTTCAGCACCTCGCGCCAGTAGCCACCACGAGGCAGGCCCACTCGATAGCCGTCGCGCGCTACCGGCGTGAAGTTCGCGACGACCACCACCGGTGGATCGTTCGGATCCCCGATCCGCACATACGCGAGCGTGCTCGCCTCGCGATCGCCGCCCTCGAGCCACTGGAAACCCTTCGGGTCGCAATCGCCCACGTGCAGCGCGCGGTGCTTGCGATACGCCGCGTTGAGATCGCCGAGCCATCGCGCGATGCCGGCGTGCGCGGGGTGATTACCGACCGCCCAGTCGAGCTCGGCATCGTGGTTCCACTCGGCCCAAACGCCGATCTCGCTGCCCATGTAGAGCAGCTTCTTGCCCGGCTGCGTCCACTGGTACCCGTAGAGCAGGCGCAGCGACGCGTACTGCTGCCACGGATCGCCCGGCATCTTGCACAGCAGAGACTTCTTCCCGTGCACCACTTCGTCGTGCGAGAGCGGCAGCACGTAGTTCTCCGTGTACATGTAGATCGCGCGGAAGGTCAGCTGGTCGTGGTGGTACTTGCGATGGATGGGATCGTGCTCGAGGTACGCGAGCGTGTCGTGCATCCAGCCAAGATCCCACTTGAAGCCAAAGCCGAGGCCTCCGTGCTCCGGCGGGCGCGAGACGCCGCTCCACGCGGTGGATTCCTCGGCGATCGTCTGCACGTCCGGATACGCCGCGTACACGGCGCGGTTCATATCCTGCAGGAACGCGATCGCGTCGCGGTCGTGGTTCGAGCCGTCCTCGTTCGGTACCCACTCGCCGGGCTTGCGCGAGTAGTCGCGGTACAGCATCGACGCGACGCCGTCCACGCGAAGGCCGTCGATGTGATAGCGGTCGAGCCACGACACCGCCGACGAGATCAGGAACGACTTCACCTCGTGACGGCCGTAGTTGAAGATGAAGCTCGTCCAGTCAGGGTGGAACCCGCGCCGCGGATCCGCATGCTCGTAGAGGTGCGTCCCGTCGAACACGCCGAGGCCGTGCGCATCGGTCGGAAAGTGCGCCGGTACCCAGTCGATGATCACGCCGATGTCGTTCTGGTGCAGACCATCGACCATCGCCATCAGATCGTCGGGCGCGCCGTAGCGCGTGGTCGGTGCGAAGAAGCCGGTGACCTGATAGCCCCACGATCCGTAGAACGGATGCTCGAGGACCGGCATCAGCTCGACGTGCGTGAAGCCGAGGTTCTTCATGTGGACGCCGAGCTGCTCGCCGAGCTCGCGATAGCCGAGCACCGAGCCGTGATCGCGACGCCATGATCCGAGGTGCAGCTCGTAGATGCTGACCGGCGCGTTGTGCGCGAGCTTCGGGCCGCGCGTCTTCATCCACGCCTGATCGCCCCACTCGTGCCGCGACTGCCACACGATCGACGCCGTCGCCGGCGGATGCTCCGCGCGCGCCGCGAATGGGTCAGCCTTGTCGCGCTTGTGCCCGTCGGGCCCGACGATCGCGTACTTGTACCGCGAGCCGTGGCCGATGCCCTTCACGGTGCCTTCCCAGATCCCCGACGACTCGCGCGGCCGCAGCGGATCCGCGTCCGCGCGCCAGCCATTCCAGTCGCCGATCACGCTGACGTGCTTCGCGTTCGGCGCCCACACCGCGAATGAGGTACCGCCTTCCACCAGGTGCGCACCGAGCTTCTTGTAGAGCCGGTGATGCGTGCCTTGGTTGAACAGGAACAGATCGTCGGCGGTCAGCAGGGATTCGGGCACAGCTCGTCGACCTTAGATCACATCGCCCAACCGAGGTACACGTGCGCCATGATCACGTGCTGCGAACGCGACGGATCCTCGAACATATCCGTGCGGCGCAACATCACGGTCGCCTCACCGCCGAGCCGTAGTCGGTCCCACAGGTAGATGTACTCGCCGAGGCCGAGCTCGCCTGCCGGATCGGTGTTCGCTCCGACGATCAGCGCGCGCCCCGCGACGTAGAACGCCATGCGTGCGAGATGAGAGAGCCGGATCTCGCCACGCGCGCCGACGCCGATCATCGCCTCGCCGCGATCCGTGTTCAGCACCGCGGCCGCGACCAGCTCCGGAACCAGCGTCACATCGACCGCCGAGTCCTTCACCGGCGGTGGATGCTCGAACGACAGCGACAGCCTCGCACCGCCCGCGGGCTTCATCTTCGTCGCCTCGTCGACGCGCTGCTCGGCGCCGCCGATCATTCCGCCGAGGTTGAAGGCCGCAGAACGCTCGGCGCGAACGACCTGCGCACTGAGCACGAGGATGGCGATCGTGACGCTCGTCCGCACGCGCGCATCTTGGCGCAGAACCGCGGGCGCCTGGGGTAGAAACTACGCGCTCGATGTCCACGCCCGCCGACCACCGACGCGCGCTGTTACTGCTCGTCGTCTGCGGGCTGTGTTGGAGCACCGGCGGTCTCCTGATCAAGCTCGTGGACTGGCATCCGCTCGCGATCTGGTCCGCGCGCAGTGCGATCGCCGGCGCCATGCTGTACCTCGTATGCCGCCCGTCCCTGCGCCGCATCACGCGCGCCGAGTGGGCTGCCGCCGCCGCGCTCGCGGCCACCACCGGCCTGTTCATCCTCTCGAACAAGCTGACGACCGCTGCGAACGCGATCCTGATCCAGTACTCGGCACCGATCTGGATCGCGCTACTCGGCGCGTGGTTCTTGAACGAGCGCGCGACAAGGCTCGACTGGATCACGATCGGGCTCGTGCTCGGAGGCATCACGCTGTTCTTCTTCGAGCAGCTCACGTTCGACCATGTCGCGGGCAACCTCGTCGCGCTCGCCGCTGGTGTCGCGTTCGCGTTCTCCGCGATGACGCTGCGCAAGGTCGCGCTCGTCGGTGACTCCGACCCGCTACGTCCGATGTTCCTCGGCAACCTCCTCGGCGCGGTGATCGGCGCGCCGTTCATGCTCATGCACGCGGGTCCCGACTCCACGGGCTGGCTCGCGCTTCTCGGGCTCGGCGTCGTGCAGCAGGCCGCCGCGTATCTCTGCTACGCGTGGGCGATCCGCCATGCCACGGCGCTCGAGGCCATGCTGATCCCGGTGATCGAGCCGGTGCTCTCGCCGGTCTGGGTCGCGCTCGCGTTCGGCGAGCGACCCGGTCCGTGGGCGCTCGTCGGCGGCGTGATCGTTGTTGGCGCGGTGGTCGCGCGAGGCGCCCTCGGCTCGCGCCGCGCTCGAGTCTAGTCGACCTGATCGAGGCCGTCGCCCTCGACGGAGCCGTCACCGGCCATCTCCGTCGAGGACGGCGTGCCCTCGTCCTTGGTGGCGGTCGGATCCTCGTCGCCCATGTCCCAGGCGTCATCGACCGCATCCATGACCGGTGCGGTCGTCGGCGCCTTCGCGCGAACGGGCGGCGGCGGAAGCGGCGTGGTGACGACCGGCGGGATGTTCGCCGGCATGCGGGTGTCGGTCTCCGGTGCCAGGTGCGCGGGTTGCGTGACCGCATCGTGCGCCGACTGCGGAATCGCACCGTTCTGCGTGCTCTCCTCGGGCGTGATCGCGGCGACTGCACTCCCGGCGGCATCGGGCACCGACGTGAGCTCGGACGCCTGCGGGATCGCGGCCGCGGTGGCCACGATCTCGGAGATCGCCGAGGGCTCGCTCGACATCGGCGGCTGAGCGGCGTTGCGCTCGCCACGGCGGCGGCGCTCGCGAGGCTGACCCTCACCACGCTCGGTGCGCGGCGCGGGATCGTCGTAGCGGGCCTTGGCACCCGCAGCGTCGAGGACCTTCGCGATCGTCTGCTCGAACCGCTCGACCTGCGCGCGATCCTCGGCGTCGAGGATCGGCCCGATCTCGGTCCAGCTCGCACGCAGCTCGTCGACAACCTCGACGGGATCGCGGCCGGAGAACCGCAGATCGCCGAACGCGTTCTTGCGCATCGCGGCCTTCAGCTGCGCGGCGACGTCGCCAGCGTTCTCGGCCGGAGCCGCTTGCTTCGGCAGCAGCTCCTCGGCCTTGCCGATCAGCTTCTCGCGCTTCGCGCGAAGCTGTCCCGGATCGAGCTCCGTGCCCTTGATCGCATCGGCGTGGTTCGCGATCAGATGCTGCACCATCGCGACGGACTCGGCACCGAGCACGTTGAGCTCGGCCGCCTTCGCCCGCACGGCGATCGCGCGGGTGACGAGGTCGTCGCCCGAGCCGGCGACCACCGCATCGATCTCGGCCTTGAGAGCCTCGACCTCGGCGCGGTGCGCGTTGGCCTCGTGATCGCGCGCTTGATCGCGCTTCGTGAACAGCGAGTCGCACGCGGCGCGGAACGCCTTCCACACGGTATCGGCGTCGCGGCGCGGGACGTGTCCGATCTCCTTCCACCGGGCCTGGAGATCCTTGATCTCGCCGATCGCCTTGCCCCACGTGCCCTCGCCCGCCGCGTTCGCGACGGACTGAGCGCGCTGGACGAGCGCGTGCTTCGCGGCGAGGTTCTGCGCTTCCTCGGCGCTCTTCGCCTCGAGGATTGGCTTGCGCCGCTCGAAGAACTTGTCGCACGCGGCGCGGAACTTCTTCCACAGATCGTCACCCTGCTTGCGCGGCAGGTGACCCGACTCCTTCCACTTCGCCTGCAGCTCCTTCAGCTTCGCGGCGGTTCCGGAGAAGTCGTTCGAATCGGCGAGCGCAGCGGCCTCGGCGATCAGCGCCTCCTTGACCTTCGTCACCTCGGCGAACTTCACGTCCTCCTCGGCGCGCACGCCCTTCACCTTGTCGTAGACGAGATCGCAGGCGGCCTTGAACGAGTCCCACAGCTCCTTGCCGCGCTTCTGCGGAAGGGCGCCGACCTCTTCCTTCCACATCGCCTGCAGCTGGCGCAGGCGGTTGCCGAGGTCCGGGTCAGCGGGCGCTTCCGCCATCTGCTTCGCGGTGTCGATCAACGCCTCGGCCTTCGGCACGTTCGTCCAGCGCTGCCAGTCCTCCGCCTCGCGGAGCTCCTGCGCCTTGATCACGAGCTTGTTGCGCGCGGTGCGGTAGCGCTCCGCGATCGTATCGCGCTGCGCAGCCGGCACCTTGCCGATGTTGTCGAATCCTTTCCCGGCCTGCGCGAGCAGGCGATCGATCGGGCGAACATCCTTGGTCTCCGCGCCGCAGAGCCCTTCCATCTCGGTGCACATGGACTCGAGGC
>JACCRC010000286.1 GCA_013813765.1 Deltaproteobacteria bacterium
CTGTCGGGCCCGGCTGGGGCTACGCCGTGTTCGGCAAGGTCACCGAGGGCATGGACGCGGTCGACAAGATCAAGGCCGTGAAGACCGGAGCGATGGGACCGTTCGCGAAGGACGCGCCACTGACGCCGGTCATCATCAACCACGTTCGCCGCCGCTAGGCGGCCGCTGAGCAGGACGACTGCTAGTGTCGGAGGGATGAGGGAACGAACGCTCATCCTGATCGCCGCGCTGTTCGCTGGTTGCTATCGCGATCCGGTGAAGCCAATCGACAACACCACGCCGCCTCCGAGCAATGGGGGTGGCGCGCTCGCGATCCGGGACTGCGGAAAGCACGACGACCTCGGGGCTCCGCCCATCGACGTGAATCCCGATGGCCGGCTGCGCTCGCAGTCGACGGGCGTGCTGTCGGGCGCGAGCGGACGCTCGTGGGCCGGTGATGCGATCCCCGACCACGTCCCGCGGAAGCTCGACACGCTCGAGCTGTTCGTCCTCGACAAGGCCGACGGTGGGCTCCTCGCGTTCTATCGCGAGCCTTACAACCTCAAGAGCTGCACGCTCGGCGGCACGGGGAACTGCGCGTATCAGGCGCGGTTCTACGATCGCAATGGCGACCTGCGCTGGAAGCTCGCGCTCGACAAGCTGATGTCGCGCAGTGACAACCTCGAGGTGCAAGACATCCGGCTCGCCGACGGCGTCCTCTATTTCAACGAGGCGTGTCAGAGCTACTCGAGCGGCGCGAATGGCCAGTGCTCGTCGCTCGTGGCGGTGGATCCGCGCGCGCGCAAGGTCCTGTGGCGCACGCCGCCGCTGACCTCGAACGGACGGTTCCGGCTGCGCGGCTGCTACATCATCGCGGGCTACGGCTTCACCGCGGAGCCCGACTGGTTGTTCCTCGTCGAGCGCACGAGCGGCGCTGTGCTGCAGAAGCTGTTCGTGTCGAGCTCGCCGGGAAAGCTGACGCTGAACGGACCCGATCGGCTCGACGTGGAGCTGTACTCGGGCATCACGCGCAGGTTCCAGCTCGACGGAATGGAAGCGAGCAATGGACGGATCGTCGCACTCGATCGCGACCCGTACGGCGGTGCCACGTACGGCGGTGCGGCATATGGCGGCGCCGCATACGGCGGACCGTGAGCTAAGCTCCGCGCCAATGGCAAAGGCGCACACGACGTGGAAGGTCCTCCCGCACGGACCGATCGAGAAGCTATCGGCGAACCTGTGGCGCGTGGAGGCGAACCTCCCGGGGATGGAGATGAAGCGCGTGATGTCGATCGGCAAGCGTGTCGACGGCACCCTCGTGATCCACAACGCGATCGCGCTCGGCGAGCCAGAGATGGCGCAGATCGAAGCGTGGGGCAAGGTCTCGACGATCGTCGTGCCGAACGGCTTCCATCGGATGGACGCGAAGGTGTTCAAGGATCGGTATCCCGATGCCCGGGTGCTGTGTCCGTCGGGCGCGAAGGCGAAGGTCGAGCAGGTCGTGCCAGTCGACGGCAGCTATGCGGATCTGCCCGCGGACGCGGCCGTCGAGCTGCAGCAGCTCGATGGCACGAAGGATCGCGAGGGCGTGATGATCGTGCGCGCGGGCAACGACACGAGCCTCGTGTTCAACGACGCGGTGTTCAACATGCCTCACCTGAAGGGCTTCACCGGTTTCGTCCTGCGAAGGGTCACGAGCTCGACCGGCGGACCGCGCGTGTCGAGGATCGCGAAGCTGTTCGTGATCGCCGACAAGGCCGCGTTCCGCGCGCACGTGGAGAAGCTCGCGGCGCTGCCCTGTCTCGCGCGTGTGGTCGTGTCACACCACGAGACAATCACCGAGGACCCGGCTGGGACGCTGAAGCGTGTGCTCGAAGCGATGTAGGTGCTCGTGATGTGTCGTAAACTCGACTAGCGCGTGCACGATCCACTTCTCGATACCGTCGTGGCGGGGAAGTACCGCGTGCTTCGCAAGATCGGCGAAGGCGGGATGGCCTTCATCTACGAGGTCCAGCACGTCAAGCTGCTGCGGTCGTTCGCCTTGAAGGGCCTGCTGCCCGAGTGGGCGCAGAACCCAGAGGCAGCGCAGCGATTCGAGCGCGAAGCCGAGCTCCTCGGCAGCTTGCGTCACCCGAACGTGATCGACATCAACGACTGGGTCTATCTGAACGACGGTACGCCGTGCATGGTGCTCGAGTTCCTGCACGGCGCGACGCTACAGACCCGCTTGCAGCGCGGACCGCTGCCGTTCGAAGCGATCGCGCGCCTCGCCGATCACACGTGCTCCGCGCTCGCGCTCGCGCACCGCAACGGCATCACACACCGCGACGTGAAGCCGGAGAACATCTTCATCTCGATCGATGACTCGGGCGACGACCGCGTGAAGCTCCTCGACTTCGGCGTGTCGAAGCTGCGCGGCGTGGGCCGGCTCAGCGGCGTGTACCGGATGCTCGGAACGCCGTCGTACATGTCTCCGGAGCAGGCGGCAGGCAACAACGACGCGGTCGGTCCGTCGTCGGATTGCTGGGCGATGGGGGCGATCCTCTACGAGATGGCGACGCGCCAGGTCGCGTTCAAGGGCATCGACATCCAGCAGACGCTGATGCTGATCCTCGAGGGCCGCCCGCCGCCGATCGCGAGCGTGCGTCCGGATACGCCGCCCGACTTCGTCGACCTCATCGACCGCTGTCTCTCCCACGACCCGGAGCGGCGGATCCAGACGATCGAGGATCTCCGCTTCCGTCTGCGCAACGCGCTGCCGGCGCCGGGCCGCACGCCGCTCCTGCAGCCGAAGCGTCCAACACCGCCCGTGGGTCTGCCGGTGGTACCGCAGCCCGGTGGCGGTTCGAGCCTCGGTCCGAGGTCTCCGTCGGCGATCGGTGCGCCGGTCGCCATGGTTGTGGCGCCGCCGACCGACAAACGGCGGTGGGTGATCCTGGTGGTCGCGATCGTGTTGGCGACGCTCGGCAATCTCGCGATCGCGCTGGCGATCTAGAGCAAGTCCACCCAGATCTGGGTGCCGACGAGCGTGACCTTGTAGCGGCGAAGGTGCAGCGCCGGCATGTGCGGGCATGCGCCGGTGTCGAGATCGAAGCGATAGCCGTGCACACGGCAGCGCACGCCGCGATCCTCGAGCACGCCGTACTCGACGAACGACACGTCGTCGTGTGGGCAGACACCCGGGAACGCGATGATGTTCCCATCGAGGGCAGTCACCATCACCGGCCAGGTGACGCCCTGGACATCGAATCCGCGCATCTCGCCGGGTACGACATCAGCCACCGAGCAGACGTGGACGCGCAGGGGCATCTGGATCAAATTTATCGCGGGATTGCACGGATGCGTAGGCCGTCGAGGCACGTGGTGCGTCGATACCCGGGATGCTGGTTCGCCGCACTGCCGCTCTCGTCGCCGCGCTCTCGATCGTCGCCCCGGTTGCGTTCGCGCAACCGAAGGAAAAGGCCCCGCCGGACCCTGCAAAGGTCTACGACCGGATGGTCAAGAAGGTCGCGAACATGATCGGCGACGAGCGCGCCTACACGCTCGCATCCGCTTACAAGCTGCAGCTCCTCAACGTGCTGTGGGAGGACACCGGTCGCTGGGAAGGCAGCTCGGTCGGTCCGAACATCAGCGACGTGACGATCGAGGTCGAGGGCTACTCGCAAGGCAAGACGCAACGCTCGTACCTCATGCCGGTGATGCGCCACGACAACTACACGGACAAGACCGCCGACGTGAAGATGGACAAGATCCTGATCCCGGTCGGCAACGCGAAGAAGAACGGTCAGCTCGAGCTCGTGTCGCTGAGCGAGCTGCTCCGCGATCCGGTGAAGTACATGACCGGCGAGGCGAAGGGGAAGATCAAGGGCGGCTCGCTGTGGGCGAAGCGCGACACGCACGCGCTCGTCAGCGCACAGCACGCATTCCTGCCGGTGCCAAAGGAAGGCCAGGCGAAGTTCTGGCCGGTGATCTTCAACTACCAGTCGTCGAAGAAGAACCCCGCGGTGCTGACGATCCTCGTCACGCGCCAGGGCACGAGCATCACGATCATCGACAACAACCGCGACACCATCGGCGGTGACTCGTGGGGGCAGCGGCTCTACTTCAACAGCGGTGGCGAGCGCGCACCGCTGATCGCCGAGCGTCTCGCTGACGTCAAGGCGAGCGGTGTCACCGCGAACGGCGAGAACGCGCAGGACCTGAACGAGGACGCGAACGTCCTCATGCTGATCCAGGTGCCGCTCAAGTATCGCGAGCCGCCGCGCCGCGCGCCGATGATGCCCTACGGCGGCGACTACGACATGCCGACGACGGCGAAGTCCGCCGAGGCGGCTCCCGCTGCGAGTGGCGGCGGTGGAAGTGGCCGTGCGCGCGACGTCTCCGATGTCGACACCGCGGTGCTCGGTCACGGCGCGAGCGAGGGTCCGTACACGGAGCTCGACGGCCTCACGATCTCGCGCGACACGCGGTTCCCGGTGCGCGTGACGCTGCAGTTCTATCAGGCGACCTCGAACGGCGTGATCTCGAAGGACAACGTGAAGGCCATGGCGCAGCAGATCCGCAAGGTCTACGGCAAGGGCGACTTCGTCGGCTCGCTCGTGGTGCCGAGCGGCATGGATCGCCTCCGCCCGACGAACTGGACCGGCGTGTCTACCGCGCCGTTCGTGACGTGGCGCGACTTCCCGGGCCTCGTCGAGCGGTTCGCTAGCAATTTGATGATGCGGCCGCGGGTCAGCGTCGGCGTGCTCTAACGAACCTCTGCGGATCGGTCGAGATCGCCGACACGCTGAAGCAGCTACTCACGCCGCGTCGTGAGGACCGGGCGGATCGACGAGAGCGGCCGTGCGAACAGCTCGAGCTGATCGGGATCTGCGAACACCGTCGCGAAGTCGTCGGGCGTGAACGCGCGCGCGAGGCGTGCGGCGTAGGTGTCCCGCAGCACGCGGATGTAGTGATCGGAGTCGTAGTCGCGGCGATCGGATCCGGCTGTCGCGATCTCG
>JACCRC010000148.1 GCA_013813765.1 Deltaproteobacteria bacterium
CCTGCGCGAGATTCTGCGCGATCATCGTCTTGCCGAGGCCGGAACCGCCCTTGAGCAGGACGTTTTCGCCGCGATCTACGAATTCGAGCTCGACGAGACGCTCGATGAGGACACGATCGATCTGCTCGGGGTGCGCCCAGTCGAAGCGGTCGAGGGTCTTGAACGACCCGAGGGACGCGAACCGCGTGCGACGCGCGAGATTGACCGCGACGCGAGCGCGCTCCTCGAGATCGGCGAGCTGCTCGAGCGTCTCGGTGGGACCGACGCGACTCTTGTGAACGTGGGCGAGGAACGCCGCGAGCGCGTCGCGACCGACACGAAGACCGAGGCGACGCAGTCGCTCGGTGAGGTCGTCGTCGTTACTCATCGTAGGCCGCCAGGTCGTGCGGGATGACGTCGGTGTCGTGGAGATGAGCGGGCAGCACGAGCTCGACGGGGACGGGGTGATGCCGACCCTTGCGATGGTGCTCGCAGGAGATCGCAAGAGCGCCAACATCGGCAAGACCGCGGGCCTCGAGGTCGGCTGCGGCCGCGGCGAACACCTGGTCGCCGTAGAGGTCGAGGAGTTTGATCGAGCGTGTGACGCGAAAGCCCAGGCTCGAGCCTGAGACGGCCCACCGCGCGACGATGCGATCGAACGTCGGAACGATCGCGCGGAGCCGATCGCGGCCCTTGAGATCGCGGGCGGCCTTGCGCTCGGCGACGAGCGCCGCGCGGTGCTCGGCCTTCTCGAAGACCTGGCGGCGCCCCCACGACCGCGTGTGCTCGGCGAGGACGGTAGCCCCGTCGAGGACGCGGACGGTGCGGTCATCGACGACGAGCGTGCGGACGTGGCCGGCGTGGATGCTCGGGACCGAGTAGCGATTGGTGTCGACGCGGACGAATCCTTGCGAGTCGACCTGCATCGGCTCGACGCGGTCAGTCTCGGGCAGCGGATCCGGTACCGCCAGGAGGCGCGCGCGCTCGTCGGCAAACACGGCGCCGACGGAACGCTGAGCGATCGTGGGGTGCGGGCGAACGTGGGCGATCTCCGCGATGAACTTCGCGAGCGCGCGATTTCCGTCGTCGACCGCGGTGATGATGCGACCGGCGAGAAAGCGATCACGGAGGTAGCGGATCGCGCGCTCGACCTTGCCCTTGTGGCGAGGCTTGCGCACAGCACAGAGCTTGGGCTCGACGCGCATCGCGGCGCACAGTGCGAGCAAGGTCGGATGAAAGCGCACGGCGGCGCCGACGCGCTCGAGCACGACGATCTTCGGATTGTCGAACAACCACTGACGAGGCGCGCCACGGAGCGCGGCCGCGCCGCGCACGAGCGATCGGCACAGCGAGTGGACGGTCAGGTCGATGACGAACTCGCCCCACATCGCGCGAGAGTGGGCGAGCACCATCACGAAGACCCAGAGCCCGCGCTCTCCGCCGGGAACAGCGACCTTGCCGACGTACGCCCAGTCGACCTGCGCCTGCTCGCCGGGAAGCGTCTCGGTGACGAGATACGCCTCGCGCTTGGGCCGTGGCCTTACCAAGGCGATGTACTCGCGCAGCGTGCGTACCGAGCCTCGGTAGCCGCGCTCGCGGACCATGTCGTAGAGCCGCGTCGCGAGGAGTTTGGGATAGCGATCGAGCGTGTCGTCGATGAACGTGCGGTACGGGTCGACGATGCGAGGCCGCATCTGCGACGGTGCGCGCGGCTCGCCGAGCCCGAGCACGCGGCGAACCACGTCGGGATGAACCTCAAGCTGCGTCGCGATCGTCCCGACGGGCCAGTGCTCGGCGTAGTGCAGACGTACGACCTCGGCTTCGATCTCTGGCGTCGTCTTCATCGCACACCTGCCAGGTCGAGCTGCTGCGCATCGCCGAACGAGCCGAGCCCGCGAATGCGCTGGCCGCGCTCACGGACCGGCGCGCGCATCTCGACCGTGTAGTGCGCGGTCGTGACGCCGCCGTCGAGCGCGTCGGCGAGGCCAAGCGCGGACCACGAGGCCACGTCGCGCGCAGAAACGACAGCGCGCACCGGTGCCTGGTGCCACAGCGCCATCGCCTCGAGCAGCGTCGGAATCGCCCGCAGATGCGGGCCCCAGAACGGCAACAGCGCCGCCTTGAGCACCACGTCGTCGTCCATCCGCACCAGGATCCGTGTCAGCCCCTGCGCCGTCGTGAGTAATGCCGTCGGTCCGAGTCTCATCGTCGTGTCCTTCGCCGTCGATCGCGACCTCGCCGGACATCGGCGACGGCGGATCACGCGGCGGTGACACGCTTGCCAGCTGGTCAAGAAAACGAGGACCGTGATCCGCCACGCTTGCGACCGCGGCCTCGCGAAGACGCTTGCGGCGCTCGCGCTCGTGGTCGCGATGATCGAGCCGGCCCTCGGGCGATTGCCGGTGCCGAGCGCGTGCGGCTCGCTTCGACTTGGTCCGCGCCGCTACCTTGCAGGGTGCCCCGCAGAACCCATGTCCGCGGTAGCACGGCCGACAAACACAGAACACGAGCTCGCACAGTCCACACCGCTCGAAGCGAAGCTGCTCGTCGTCCATCGGCTCTTGCCGCGATGACGAGAAACTTGCTCAGGACGTCGGCGTCGAGCATCGTGTGCTCAAAGCCGGCGTCCATCGGCTGAGGGTCTCGGACTGGCATCCGGGGCCCTCGATCTTTTCGGCGTCCTCGCTGCTGGAGATCGTAACGGCGAGATCTTCGAGGCCGCGACTTTCTCGCCGACCGGCTCAACCGCCAGAACGCGACGGAATCAGGCCGCCATCAACACACGTGCAATTCGTGCCTCCAGGCCCTCGTGGAAGTGAACATCGGATACGCGTGGGCGCAGCTTCAGAAGGCGATCGCCTCGGATCACGAGGAGAAGATCGTGGAGTGGCGTGCCGTCATCGATGGCATGCGCGCCGGCACGATCGCCGTTGGCTCCCGCACTCCGACGAAGGCTCCGGCGTGGGTCACGCTGCGCGTTGCTACGGGTGGCTTCGCGACCGGAGACTATCTGGCCGGCGCGCCGCTCGCGACGTGGGAAACCCAGCTCGCCGCCGAGCGCGGGCTGAACGTAAGTCGCCTCGCGCTGAATCTGCACTTTCTCGAGGCCCGCGAGACGTTCGAGCGATTCGAGAGCGGCGCGTATCGCATCGAGGTGCCCGAGGAAGCGGCGTTGCTCGTAGTTGCGTGGCTGCGCGAGCGCGAGCAGATCGACGAGGCGACGGCGCTCGTCGAGGTGCTGTCGCCGTGGTTCGAGACGCTGCGATTCTATCCCCGGTTCACCGACGCCGCGCCGAGCGAACCGAGAGCAACCGTTCGCTTGCAGGAGCTGAGCAAGACGCGAGCGAGCATCGCAAACGCGCGGCGTCAGCGTCGGTTCGATACCCAGCGCGACGCGATCCGAGTGTGGCGTCCGCTGTTCGATGGTGCGCTCGCGGCCGCTCGCGAAGCCTTTGCGGGCACGCTCGCGGAGACGACGGTGGCAGCGCTGCGCGCGGACCTCGATCGCGCTGGTGTGCCCACGACCTCACGCGCTCGCGACGCCGTGCGGATCGTCGAGCAGCTGGAGCGGTTCACGAACCTCGACGCGCTCGAGCGACACGCACTGCAGCATCAGGTTACGACGCGCGGAGCATCCCGCCGCGATGACAGTGCCGCGGTCGCAGCACCGTCGCACGCGGATCTGCGGCGCGTTCTCGTCGCGCGCCTGTTCGCGGTGCCCGACGATGACAGCGCGCCGGCAGACGTGATGAGACCCGTGCAGTCCGAGGAGGGCGCGCGGTATGGCGTGCCCGCGGGTAGCGCGCTGCCTGCGTATCTCGAGAAGAAGGTCGCGCGCAGCTGGGACGCATCGCTCGAGGAGCTCGTCGCACGTCGTGTGATCCCCTCGGGCGAGACGCTCGCCATCGTGTTGCCCCAGGTCACGGGGCACCTGCGCGCTCAGACGATCGAGGATCCTGCCGCGCGGCGCCTGTACGCGGCGCTGTATCGCGCGTTCCGGCGTCGACGCGGATTGCTGCTCCTGTGGTTGCAGCAGCAGGTTCGGCTTCACGAGTTGCCGTGGGCTGCGGCTCTCGAAGCAACACGGCGCAGGGACGGGGCGTCGATGGCTCACGCGCGCGACGTCGTGGGAGCGACCAGCGCGCTCGCGATCCGCGCGTTCCCGCAGACGATCACGCCCAACAAGCTCGTGACCGAATTGAGCGCCCTGTTCGCCGAGGCAGGCGTGCAGGTGCCGCTCGTCGAGGAGCTCGCCGCGGATATCTTCATGGGCACGTTCACCGCGAAGTTCGTGCTCGCCGCAAAAGCAACCGCACGCGTGCTCGAAGGGACGCTCTATCAGCGCTATTACGCGATCGACACCAACGAGCTCGCGAAGCTCCGCGTGCCGTCAACCGATCCCAAGGCGAGCCCGAGCGACCGGTCGTCCCCGGACCTCACGGCGTTGTGCAAGCGTCGCGCGCCCGGTGGTCCCACCAAGTCGCAGGTGGGAGCGAACGGGCAGATCATCGAGCAGGCGCAGATCCTCACGACGCACAATCTGTCTTCTCTGTTCGACGCACTTCCGCTCCGCGAACACCTGGGGGCAGACCTGCGTACCGCCGCCGACCGGTGCTTCCGCTTCGTGGTGCGGCGTGTGGGACTGAAACATTTCCGACTCGCCGCCTATGCGTGGCGGCAGATGATCTTCTATCTGAGCTTCGTCGACGATCAGGCCGCCTTCTTGAGCGCGGCGCGGCTACGGATTGGACGAGCAAAGCCCGAGGTCCAGACGATGTTCGAGCCGATCATGCGCGGCCTCGAGCTTGCTGCCGAAGGCGTCGCGTCGAATCAACCTGCGTTCAGCATGAGCGGAGCGCGCTTGCTCCTCGCGTGGTCGCTCTAGCGGCCGACGATGAACACGCAACTCGTCGTACCGCTACCACCGATGTTCAACGTCGCGAACCGACGCGCGTCGGGCACCTGGTAGTTACCGGCGCGGCCGGTGACCTGGAGGCTGGCGTCCAGTAGCTGGCGGACGCCGGTGGCGCCGACCGGGTGGCCGGCACCGATGAGCCCGCCGCTCGGGTTGATCGGCAACTTGCCGTCGAAGTCGATGACCTTCTCCTCGATCGCGCGCCACGACTGGCCGGGTGCGGTCAGGCCGAAGTGATCGATCGCCATGTACTCGGAGGTCGTGAAGCAGTCGTGGGTCTCGATGCCGCTGAGCGCCCAGCAATCGGCGATGCCGGCGCGCTTGAAGGCGTCGAGGATCGCGCGGCGCGTGTGCGGCAGGACGTAGGGATCGTTCGCGCTCTCGGCGACCTTGTCGTCGAAGCGCAGCGGCGCCGTGCGATGGCCCCAGCCCTCGATCTTCGCGAGCTCCTCGACCTTCGTGCCGCGCTGCTTGGCGTAGCTGTGCGCGAACTTCTCCGACGCGAGGATGACGGCGACGGCGCCATCGGTGACTTGCGAGCAATCACTGATCTTGATGCGGCCGCCGATGACGCTGTTGTACTTCGAGGTCTCGCAGGCGTGCGCCTCGCTCATGTACCAGGTGCGCGTCTGCGCTCGCGGGTTCCTCTTCGCGTTACCGTAGTTGACGGCGGCGATGTGCGCGAGGTGCTCGTCCTTGAGCCCGTAGCGGCGGTCGTACTCGTCGCCGAGCTTGCCGAACAGCTTGGGGAACGGGAACTCGACTCCCTTGGCCTCGAGCTCGTACCACGCGGCGGTGCCGAGGTAGTCGCCGCCGATCGCGGGCGACACGGTCTTCATCTGCTCGACGCCGACGACGAGCGCGCAGTCGTAGCGACCGGCCTCGATCTCCGCACTGGCGGCGAGGAGCGCGATCGAGCCAGATGCACACGCTGCCTCGTGGCGGCCGGTCGGCAGGCCCGAGAACGCGGGGTCGACGTCGACGAGGAACGCACCGAGGTGGCCCTGCATGGCGTAGAGCTCTGCGGCGAAGTTGCCGACGTGCCCGACGTCGATCTGCTGGGGTGCCACGCCCGTCGCGGCGAGACAGCCATCGACCGCCTCGCGGATCATGGCCGAGATGTGCTTTCCCTCCTTCGTCCAGTTGCGGGCGAAGTCGGTCTGGAAGCCTCCGAGGATGTAGACCATGGTCGTCTCCTTTACGCGGCGAAGAAGAAGCGCCCGCGATCGACCTCGGGCTCGTTGAAGAGGTGGGTGTTCTTCTCGGCGGCCTCGACGAGGACGCGCGGAACGGCGAGCTTGGCCTGCTCGAGCAGGGTGATCGTGCGGCGCGTACCGATCGCGTCGGCGAGCACACTCGGGGGAGCCCAGTTGAAGCCAAAGCCCATGATGCGATCGATGTCGCGTGCGTGCTGGACGACCTCGCCGACACGGCCGAGGCCGTAGCTGATGTAGCCGAGCACCACGCGGCGCAAGAGGTCCGCCTCCTTGCCCTCCGCGGTGCAGAACGCGTCCATCGCGCGCTCGTAGCGGCCGACGTGGATCGCCGCCTTCATCTGCTCGACGAACGCGGGCAGCGGCGCGGCGACCTCGGCGACCAGGCGGTACTCGTCGCGGGTCGGATCGAGCACCATCACGTTCTTGCTCTCGTCCTTCTTGAAGAAGCCGGCCTTAGTCTTGTTGCCGAGGCGGCCCGCATCGATGCCGCGCTGCATGTACGCGGGGAGCTTGAACGCCTCGTGCGCCTCGTCCTTGGTGTTGGCGTAGAGGTTGTCAACGATCGCTTTGTGAACGTCCCATCCCACGAAGTCGACGGTGACGAGCGGCGGCATCGCGCGGCCCGAGTGTGGTCCGACGAGCTGATCCATGAAGGCGACGCCGTGCTCCTCGGCGAGCTGGGCGACCTCGTTCAGCACCTTGAACCCGACGCGATTGCCCGCGAACGCCGGGGTATCGGCGGTCTCGATGACCTCGCGCCCGAGCGTCCCCGCGAGCAACTCGCGAACGTATGCGGTGACCGCAGGATCGGTGCCGGCGTGCGCGATCAGCTCGCAACCGACGATCACCGTGGGCGGGTTGAAGAAATGGATGCCGAGGAAGTGGCGCTGGAACGACTCGCTCTGACCCGCGCACATCGCAGCGATCGAAAGCCCCGACGACACCGTCGCGATGATCGCGTCCAACTTGCGCGCGCGGTCGACGCGGGAGAAGAACGTCCGCTTGGTCTCGAGGTCCTCGGCGACCGCCTCGAACACGAGATCCGCGGCGGCGACGGCGCGCTCGAGATCTTCCTCGTAGGTTCCGGTGGTGATGAACCGCGAGATCGCGTTCGACTTCACCATCGACTCGGCGCGCTCGCGGCCCGCCTCCGCCTTCTCGCGAGTACGCGCAAGGAACACGGTCGGGATGCCGGCGGCCGCGAATACGGCCCCGCTCCCGGATCCCATGGCGCCGTTGGCACCGAGGACCACGACATTCCGGATCGGTTTCACCATGCTCACATGTTGGCGAACCGCCGCGAGCAGTTCAACCAAGATCCGCCGGCGTGGCGATTCTAACCACTGGTGACATAAGGAGATTTGGCAATAACGCAGTAAGTCACGTAGGATGCGCGTTCACGGGTCGCCTTGTTGTTATCGTCTCTGCGTGACAACCACGGGTGACGAGAAGGCGCGCCTATCGGCCGACCTGGTCGGATACCGACAGGCGAAGCAGTCGGAGCAAGCGCTCGATACGCTCAGGAAGCTCCTCGAGCTCGACCGCGACGGGATGCAGCAAGGTGACTGGTACAACGGCATGGCGCTGATTTACCGCGACGAGCTCGCGCGACCGGACGACGCGCTCGAGCACTTTGACATGGCGCTCGATAGTTACTGGAGCTCCGACCCGCCGGATCTGCAGCTGAACGCCGCGTTGGGGCCGGTCGACTCGATCATTCGCATGCTCGTAGCGTCGTCGGACTGGAAGAAGCTCGACCGCGCGTACAGGAAGATGATTCGTCGCTTGCAGAGCTACAGCCCGCGGCGGGACAAGATCCGCGCGAAGCTGTACGAGCGTCTTGGCGACCTCTATCGCACGCACCTCGGTATAGAAGATGCCGCGGTGACCTGCTTCGAGGAGGCGCGCACGCTCGATCCGAGCAAGTTGACGCAAGAAGAGTTGCGCCAGCGGATCGATGAATGGATCGCAAGCGGTGGACGCACGTACGAGCCTGCGCTCGCGGTTCTTGCGGCCCAGACGCAACCGCCCGTCTCTGTCTACGATGATGCGATCGCGCGTGTGGGGCAATCACCCGTCGCGAGGGTGTACCTCGAGCGTGCGCTATTGTTGATGTTCGACTTCGGGCGACAGCCGGACCACCTCGCGGATCTGCTGCGTGCGTACGAGCTGTCGGGTGACCAGAAGGATATTCGAGCGCTCGCGGCTCAGACGATCGCGCAGCACTACGGGGACATCCTCGACGATTACGAGAAGGCGATCTCGTTCATGCGCGAAGCGATCGAGCTGCAACCTGCGCAGACCGAGATCGAGATCGCGCTGCGAAGGATGAATCGCGCCCACCTGGCAGGCTGGCTCGGGAAGCGCGGCGACCATGCGGCAGCGATCGCGATTCGCCGCGAGCTCGCAGCAATGGGAGACGCGGCGCAGAACCACCACGAGCTCGAAGTCATCGTGAAACTGCACATCAAGAGTGGCGACCTGGAGGCTGCGGAAGCGGTGTGCAACGAGATGACAGAGCCGCTGGCAACGACCGCGAAGGCGTGGCTTGCGCTCTTGGAGGCCGATCCGCAGCGTGCGGACCGTGTGGTCGTACGGCTCGTGCGCTGCTGGTCGAATCCAGAAGCGCGCGTCGAGATCCAGCGCGCCGTGAGCTACGCGCGCGCAGGGCGGAACCCGCTGGGACCGCGATTGACTCCCACGTTCTTCGGGCTCGCTGTCGAGGGGCTCGCCGAGTTGCGCGAGATCGAGGACAAGCTGATCGGTGCACCCGATGGGCACATCGCTCTGGGCGAAGAGCTCACGCAGCGTGGGGATCCGCGCGGCGAGCTCATCGTCGTGCAGCACAAGCTCGAGACCGAGCCCGACAATGTCGAGCTCCGTCAGCGCGAGCAGCAGTTGATCGCCGAGAACGAGTTCCGCTGGCTCGGACCGCTCGGTGGAGGTCGAAACACTCGCTGGCACCGCGGATACGCGACGCACGCCGAGCACATCGTCACGAAGATCGACGACATCGTCCTCATCGGTACGAATCCGAGCTTGCGCTTCCTTCAGGAGCTCACGCTTCACATCGCGGACGACCCCGTCGCTGCGCTCCTCGAGGCTGCGCCGGGCCTGCGACGGATCCCGAAGCTCGTCATCGCGATCTGGACGCCACGGACCGAAGATCAGCGCGCGCAGTTGACGGCGACGATCCCGAACATCGTGTTCACCGGCCTCTGAGTCGCGACCGAATCGCTTGATGGATGTCCACGCGCGGGGCAACGTTCGCTGCGTGAGCGTCGGAATCAACGAAGAGCTTCGCCTCGCCGCCGAGAAGGGCGACCTCGCGAAGGTCCGCGAAGCGATCGCGCGCGGCGCGGACCGCAACGCATGGCCATCGGGATCCGATTCCGCGCTTTGCTACGCGGTGATGTTCGATCACCCCGACGTTGTGAAGCTGCTCGTCGAAGCGGGCGCTGATGTGCGCCACGCCGGTTCTTACGGCCGCCGGCCGCTGCACCACGCGAGGCGCCCCGCCATCGCGACCCTGTTGATCGATCACGGCGCCGAGCTCGCGGTCCTCGACGAGGGAGGTGACGACGCGCTCAGGCACCAGGTGACACGCTTCGATCTCGACGACGTCGCAGCTGTCTTGCTCGACCGCGGTCTGCCGCTGCTTCGCTACCGCTCGCATCGCGGCCGACAGGTCAGCCGTCGCGACGGCCGGCGATCGGTTCACCGTCGCTATCGAACGAATTCTGGGCGGCGTCGATCGCCGCGACGATCTCGCCCGGCAACCCTAGAATGCGAGGCTCGATCCACATGCAGAACGCGGGCACATCGATCGTAGGCCGCTGCAGCTCGGCGCCTCGGGGGGCCACGTCGGCAGAAACGAGCTCGATCACCTCACTCGCAATCACGCCCCAATCGCCCGCGCGGAACGCCCACGCGAAGCTCGGATCAAACGTGCGGGTGTCGAACACCTGGCCGACACGCCAGCGCCGTGCCGAGCAGCGGACGAGGGACGAGACTGCGCGCGGCGCGTCGACCGAGTCGGTGCCGAGAACGGCCAGCGGCGCGCCGCCGACCACGACGGCGTTGCCGCGCAGCCACTCGTTCGACGGCCCATCGTCTTCGTTCGCCAGAAACCAGATCGGAACGAAGGTGACCGCGATACTGTCGGGGCCGGAGAAGATCGAGCCGGCGCGCTCGACGGCCTTCTCGTAGGCGCCGCGGCCGAGCAGCCG
>JACCRC010000152.1 GCA_013813765.1 Deltaproteobacteria bacterium
ATGCAGCTGCGTTTGGACGTCCGCATCGTGTCGATCGACTCGACCCTGACGGACACCCTCCTCTTCGTGGATCGCGATTCGGTCGCCGCAAACGTTCTGGAGCGCGGAGACTTGCGCTCGACGGCCACCGTAGGACCACGCTAACCAGACTTGCAGGCGCGCGATCCGTTCGGCGAACACGATCGCCGTGATTCGTGCGCTCGCGGTGCCGCCGCTTACGGAGCCACCAACCACACTGACGCCAAAGCCAAGCTCGCAGGGCTGGCTGCTCGTGTCGACACCTGTGAGCGAGGTCAAGCGTGCGGGGGTCGGCGTTGGCTCGTCGAGAAATGAGGCGAGTCGCGCGTAAAGATCGTGGTCCTTCGCGGCGTCGCGACTCGAGAACATTCGGCTCCACCAACTCATCAGAACACCCAGAACAGGTCGAGCTCCGGGAACGGCGTGGCCTTCGGGATCACGAAGTTCAAGAGCGGCAGGTTGTAGTTGCCGTAGCCGATGCCGACACGCATGCGGAACCGCTGGCGAGACCACTGGAATGAAAGTAGGCCAGAGGCACCCTGCATCTCGTCGATGCTCGCGTTGCCGGTCAGGTTGACGTCGACGCGGGTCCGGTCGTCGATCTGATGCATGACATCACCTTCGGCCGCCGCTTCCGTCGACGAGATCGCACGGGCCTCGAGGTAGAGCGTCCAGCCGCGCGATACGCGCATCATCAGGGACAGCCAGCTCTGCGCGTTGCTGACCGCGACGGCGCCGCGGAACACGGTGGTCTCGTCCTCGTTGTAGCCACCATCTCCCGAGATACTCGAGAACATCATGCCGAACCCGACGCTGAGGCGGTCGCCGAGCCGTCGAGCGGCGACAAACTGCAGCGGCACGATCAACATCTGAGCATCGACGTCGAGCTTCGAGAGGTCGACGTACGCAACACCGAGCGTCGCGGCGAGGGTCCAGCGGTCGTGATCGAAGAACTGATACTTCGCCTGGGCGTTGACCGTCCGTACGCTGAAGGCCCACGAGGCATACGGGAGTAGGTAGGTCCCGATCTCGAGCTTGGGGACGCGGTGCACGCCGTACTGGAGCTTCCACAGCCCCGCGCGCACGTACCCTTCCGGGGTCTTGTACGGCGTGTCGTCGGTGATCCGCTCGTCCGCCCACGCGGCGGTCGTCCCGATCACGAGCGCGAGCGCGAGCGCTATCGACCTCACAGGTCGTACATCGGGGTCATCACCACGTCGCCCGCGGTGTTCGTGCAGCGCGATGCCGCGAAGTCGCAGCTCCACCGGCCGTTCGCACCGCGAAACCCACCGGTCTTCGTCCCGAGATCGACGAAGAACACGAGTGTACCGGTCGACAGGCCAAGCAGGACCTCGAAGTTGTTCTCCACGCAGTTGCTCTCGGTGCCGCGGCAGACTTGAAAGTCGAACCCCCCGTCCACCACCCGCGTGGTGCCGGAATCTAGTGCGAAGCCGTCAAGCTGGAACAGGATCGGACTCGTACCGAGCTTATCGATCGTCAGACTCTCACCGATGTAGAGGTTGATCGCGCCCTCGATCGAGAGCTCGGCGGCACCGACCTGCTCGTGGCAGTTGGTGGCGCCTCCGAACACGACCGGGTCGAGCCCCTCCTGCGTGTAGCCCACAGTCAGGTCGAGGTAGCCGTTGGCTTCCTTGTTGACCGGCGGTGCAGGTACCCCGTGCCCACTGCAGATCCGTTCGATGTGCGCGGTGCCTTCGCCTTCGAGCACGAGGTTTCGCGAGCTCGTGCCCGCCACTGACATCACCGGTTCCTCGCCAAGCGCGGCCATCGCAGTGTCGACCGCAGCGACGATGGCATCCATATCCGCCAGCGCGCGCACCTTCCGGTCGACCAGGTTCTTGACCTCGATCGCAGTGGCCTCGTCGAAGTTGCGTGACGGGGATGCGTACGCGTTCACGAGCTCGGCCATGTCGGGTGCCTCGGGCTTGGCCCGCGTCTCGTCGCCGGAACACGCGCCAACCAGGCATGCGATCGCGATCGATCGTCCCAACATTGCGGTCGATGCTAACAGACACACGGTCGCTCGCGCCGCGCGAGCGTAGTGCGCCCATCTCCGTCGAGGAATCTGCCGGAGGTTGCCGCGTTCATCGCAACTCCTGTAGCTCCCCTCACACCGGGCCGGGAAATGGCATTGGCTCGGACGCGACGTTCAGGGTTCCCCGAGCTCTGCGTAAATAGTGTGCAAGGAACGGTAGGTTTGTGTCGTACAAAGGGCGAATGAGACTCACCGCGTTCAGGGTAGCGTTGATTGGTGCCGGCTTGATCTCGGGGTGCGCCACCGGCGAGCCCGAGGACTCGCTAGGGCAGAGCTCGGCGGCCGTCGGGACGACCCCGGTCGAGAGGGTGAAGAACGAGCTCCGGGCTCGCGGCAAGGGCTGGGCGGTCGACCGCCTGAACCTGAAGTCGGAGCACTTCGTTGGCCACTCGGGCGCGACCCAGATCCGCATGGAGCAGGTGATCGACGGGCTGCGTGTCCACGGCAGCTACGTTCGTGCCTCGGTGACGCCCCAGGGCGTGATCCGCGTGCTTCACGAGCGCCTCGCACCGCAGGTCGGCAACCTGCCGACCCCGAACATCACGCCCCGCAACGTCCTCGCGGCAGTGCTCGCCGACCTCGGGTACGAGCCGGCGACCCTCGGCACCTCCAGCGGAGCACAGGGCAACGTCACCCGGTTTGCGCGTGGGACGACGTTCCATCGCGATCCGTCGGTCGAGCGCGTCGCGTACCTCGACGACGTCGGCGCCGCCAAGTCGGGCTTCCTCGTCGAGACCTGGTCGGTCTACCGCAACCAGCTCGATCACACGGTCGTCGATGCGCAGGGCAACGTCGTCAGCGTCGAGAGCCGCACGAACACCGATCGCTACAACGTGTTCGCCGAGGACCCGATCAAGACCGAGCAGGCGCCGATCTTCGGCCCTGGCGCGGGTAACCCGGAGTCGCCCTCCGGCTGGCTCGCGGGCACGCAAGGCACGCAGCTGATCCAGGGCAACAACGTTCGCGCCTACCTCGACAAGGACAACAACAACGTTGCCGACACGGGCGGCACCGCCGTGCTCGATGGGGAGTTCCTGGCGGCGGCAAATCTGATCACGAACCCGGGCGCCGGCGATAACCTCGCCGTGTCGACCCAAAATCTCTTCTACCTGAACAACATCGCCCACGACGTCCTCTACCGGGCCGGCTTCGACGAGGCGCAAGGCAATTTCCAGACGAACAACTTCTCCGCCGGCGGGCTCGGCAACGACCGGGTGAATGCCGAGGCGCAGGACGGCGGCGGCACGGACAATGCGAACTTCGCGACGCCGACCGATGGCAGCTCGCCACGAATGCAGATGTACCTGTGGAGCGGCACGGGCCCGAACGCGTTCGTGACGACGGTGTTGCCATCTGCAGTGCAGTACGGCGCATGGTCCTCGTCATTCGGCACGCAGCTGACGGACGCCGCCACGGCGACCTCATCGGTCGTGGTGGTCAACGATGGAGTCGCCGCCGCTGGTGGCGGCACGGTCACCGACGGCTGCGAACGCATCGTCGGCTCGCTCAGCGGGAAGCTCGCGATCATCGATCGCGGCTACTGCGACTTCACGGTGAAGGTGCTGAACGCGCAGAACGCCGGCGCGGTGGGCGTGATCGTGGTCAACAACGTCCCCGGCGACAACGGCATGTCGATGGGCGGGACCAATCGCAAGATCACGATCCGGTCCGTGATGGTGGGGAACACCTCGGGCAACGCGCTCAAGGCGACCGCAGGTGCGACGGCGAACATGCGGAAGAATCCCTCGCCTTCGCTCATGATCGACGCCTCGCTCGATAGCGACATCGTCTTCCACGAGTTCGGTCACGGCCTCACCTGGCGCATGGTCGGCAGCATGAGCGGCCCGATCTCTGGCGCGATCGGCGAAGGCGCCAGCGATGTGGTCGCGTTCCTGATCAATGGCGATGACCGGGTGGCCGAGTACTCGGCCAGCGATCCGGTCGGCATCCGCCGCTATCCGTATGCCAACTATCCGCTGACGTATTCGGCTGTCACCGGCGGAGGAGTCCACAACGACGGCGAGATCTACGCGGCTGCCATGTACCGCGTCCTGGAGAACTATCTGGCGGCCGGCCTCACCGCGAACGACGTGCTCGACGACTTCGTCGGCGGGCTTGCCATCACGGCACCGGGTCCGACGTACGAGTCGATGCGCGACGGCATGCTCGGCGCTGCGCAGGATGACCGCGCCTGCTTGATCTGGCGCGGCTTCGCAGCAACGGGCGTCGGCGTCGGCGCGCGGGCCACCGTGCGCGGCAACAGGGTGACCGTCACCGAGTCGTTCGCTTTGCCGGAAAGCTGCCAGTAGCCCGAACTAGGTTGTGGGGCTGGCGAGGCAAGGACGCCGACGAGTAGCCGTCAGCTAGCTCGTGGCTTGCTTCAGTTGCAGGCCGCGGCCGACTGCTTGACCGCGTCCGCAGCCGACTTGCACGCCGTGCCGAGAGCCGCGCGGCCTTCAGCCGGGACCGACGCCCACGCGGCGCTGGTCTGCTCGTACGACTGCTTGAGCGCGTCGCGGGTCGCCTGCGGGAGCTTCTCGCACTTCGCGAGCGACTCGATGGCCGCCTGGTAGTCCTTGCACTCGGCCGGGAGGTCGCCGGCGCCACCGGTGGCGGGCTGGTTGTCGCCGCCGTTCATCGCGCCATCACCCGAGCCGCCAGCCGGGGGAGTACCACTGTTCACGCCCGCGCGGAGCTCCATGACCTTGCGCTTGACCTCGAAGCCCGTCTTGTCCTCGGCCATCACGCCCGTGAGCTTCTTGCAGTCGTCATCGTCGAAGGCCTTGTCGATCGAGGCGCACGCGACGAACTCGGGCTTCTGCTTGGTGCAGTAGTCCATGTACGCCTTCTTGTCGCCCTTGCCGGCGGTGTACTTGTCGCCGTCCTTGGCTTCCTTGTTGTACACGTCCTCGCAAACGGCGTTGATGTCGCCGCCGCCCTTCTTCTTTCCGCATCCCGTGAACGCCGCGAGCGCAAGCACCGCCATGAACCCGATCGAAATCTTCTTCACACGAACCTCCAGGAGAAATTGAGAGCATCGAGCAAAACGTGATCGATCGTTCAGGTCAACTCCGTTGCGCCGGCTTTTCGCCGGAATCCACGGCAGGCACCGCTTGTAAGCAAACCAATACGACTGTCGCTCTTCGGCGGTATCACGAATGTCTCGAGCCAAGGTGCACGACGTCGAGGACCGCGTCGGGCGGTTCGCGAAGTGGAAGAAGAAGCTCGTCACCCGCGATGACATCCTCGGTGGCGAGACCGTGTTCCCGAAAAGCCGGCTTGCGGTTCGGCAGGTCGGCGAGATGGCCCGGCGTGGCGCCACCGTGAAGGAGATCGTCGAAGTGCGACCGCAGCCGCCGGCGACAGATTCTCATCGAGTAGAAGCTTCACGGACACGCGGACGCCCGACGCGAGGATATGCGGTCACGTACAGCTTCGCGAACTCGACGTCCTGTTCTTCGAGGTACGGATAGTCCAGCGACGCGGCGCGCAAGGAACTACGTCGAGCTGAGCGAGGTGATCGCGTCGACCAGCGAGGCGGGTGGTTCCACGAACACCAAGCCGTAGCCGCCGAGATCGCGGCGGACGATCCGCGCGCGAGTGCCGAAGCTCTGCTCCGAGAGTCCGCTGACCGGCACACACAGCACGCAATCGACGATCGTTCCGACGACGAACGACACGCTGGTGACCGCGAAGAACCCGGTGGCGCTGACGTCGCGCGTGTGCGCGTCGATCGTTCGATCCTCGTGCTGAATGCGTACGTCGACGGGGACCCCGATGCGTCCCGCACGCTGGATCGCATGCGGATTGAGTGGCGGTACTTTGGGCAGCGCACGCGGGGCGCCGCCGGATTGCAGGACCGCGAGCGCCCCGCTGGGGATCAACATCCGACCTGGCGTGCTGAGGGGCGGGAGGACCGGCGCGATCGATCGGGGTGCGGGTGGGTGCGCCTTCGGAGTCTCGCTGCTCGCAGCGGAAGTGGTGCGCGCAGCGATTGCAGACACTGGCGCCTGCGTCGCCCGCTTGCGCGGGAGGAAGAGCTGAGCGTCGAGGTCCTGAACCGTCGTGCTCGCAACACTTGCCGACGACGCCGATGCTGAAACCGGCGGTGTGTGTGGCGAGGGCGCCGCCGCAGTCGCGGGCGCGGCCGTGGCTGCCTTCGCCGGTGGTGGCGATGACGCCGCGGGCACCGCCATGACTGCCGGTGATGGCGATGTCGCCGCGGGCATAGCCGTGGCTGCCTTCGCCGGTGGTGGCGATGACGCCGCGCGCGCGGGCACGACCGTGGTTGCGTGCTCCGGTGGTGGCGATGACTCCGCGTCCTCCCGTCCGGCGGACAGGGTACGCGATCTCGGGGTGTTCCCCGGCGCGGTCGCTATGGCCGCGGCCGCAGCGGTTCGGGTCGTCGGTGTGAGCGCCGCCGGGGGTGCAGACGCCCTGGCCGCCGCGAGCGGGGGCGATGTGGATGCTGCGGGGGATGCTGCTGCGGGGGATGCAGCTGCTGCGGGG
>JACCRC010000158.1 GCA_013813765.1 Deltaproteobacteria bacterium
CCGCCGCTGCCGACGGCTGTGCCCCCGGCTCCCACGAAGGCCGCCCCTGTCGCGCTCGCAGGCCTGATCAACCGGATCTCGGCTGGCGATCTGATGATCAACGGCGCGCGTCCGACCGAGCCGTTCGCGACGCGCATCGTCGCGGGCACGGTGATGGCGACCGGCGACAGCGGCGTCGACGTGCAGTTCGGCGATGCGAGCGCGTTCGCGCTGGGCCCGCACTCCACGCTCGACATCCAGCGGTTCGACGCCGAGGCGATCGAGCTGGTGGTACACGGCACGATCGACATCGAGGTCGC
This sequence comes from Deltaproteobacteria bacterium, assembly GCA_013813765.1. Classification (GTDB taxonomy): domain Bacteria; phylum Myxococcota_A; class Polyangia; order Haliangiales; family Haliangiaceae; genus JABFXX01. Next base: position 300 of record JACCRC010000158.1, read on the forward strand.
GCCGCGCGCGCCGGGTCAGCGCTTCACCGTGATCGCGGGCGAGCACGCCATCGAAGTTCGCGGAACCCACTTCCGCGTGAGCCACGAGCAGAGCGCGACCACGGTGGCGTGCCGGCACGGCCTGGTCGCCGTCGCGGATCGCGCGCCGAAGGCCGGTGCGGGCACCGCGCTCGTTGGCGCCGCACGTCGCGTGAAGGTCGCAGCGGGTGCGGCGATCGCCGACGCCCGCGTCGTGCCGCTGTCGGTTGACGAGCTCGCCTCGCTCGCGCAGGCCACGCCGCTGCGCGTGCCGCTGTGGAACCCGGACACGCTAGTCTCCGCCTCGGCGCCGCTTGCGATCGGCGGCGCGGGCGGCCGCGAAGTTCGTGTCGATGGAATCGAGGTCGGCGCCGCCCCGGTGCGCGTGCGCGTGATGCCCGGCCGCCACACGGTCGAGTCGACGGATGCGGCCGGCCGCTATCGCCGCGCAGGCTGGGTCGATGTCGCCGCACCCACGCCCGGCGCGAAGCCCGCGCGCCTCGACATCCCCGCCGAGCCGGCTCCGGGTGCGGCCGCTGCGGCGGTCGCGCAGCGGCGCACGCAGCTTCGCGCGGGCATCGACAAGGCGCGCCTTCAGGTCTGCATGCGCCGCCTCGCGAAGGCGGGTCTGACCGGCACGTACGTCCAGATCGAGATCTCCGTGGACGCCGGCGGCGCGGTCGGCTTCCTCAACGTGCTCGACACCGATCTGCCGTCGGAGCCGTCGAGCTGCGTGCGCGAGGTCCTCGCAGATGTTCGGTTCCGTCCCGGCGTGGCGGCGACCTGGCGCGAGAAGATCGACCTCTGACCCCGGCACGTGGATCTGAAGCCGGGTCGATCGATGAAACGAGCTTGACCGGTCGGACCGATTCTGCGACGAGCATGGGCATGCGCTCGCTCGCCTGGTTCGCTCCCCTCCTCGTCATCGCTGGCTGCTCGTCGGAGGACGACCCGTGCGCGGGTGTCTCCTCGACGTGCATCGGCCTCACGAGCGGCGCGAGCACCACCGAGGTCCAGACCGCGCTGATCGAGATCCCGACAGGCGGCACGGTCGCGTTCGGTGCCGGCACGTTCGAGATGACGACGGACCTCTCGCTCGATGTCGACGGCGTGACGATGATCGGCGCCGGCAAGGACAAGACGGTGCTGTCGTTCGCGAAGCAGACCAGCGGCGCACAGGGCATCCTCGTCACGGGCAATGACTTCCGCGCGCGCGACTTCGCGATCGAGGACACGAAGGGCGACTCGCTCAAGATCCTCGGCACGACGGGCGTGACGCTGCAGAACATGCGCGTCGAGTGGACCCGCGGCCCGAACGAGGCGAACGGTGCGTACGGGCTGTACCCGGTGCAGTGCAACAAGGTGCTGATCGAGGACTCCGTCGTCCTCGCCGCGTCGGACGCCGGCATCTACGTCGGCCAGTCCGATCAGATCATCGTTCGCAACAACACGGCCGAGTACAACGTCGCGGGGATCGAGATCGAGAACTCCACGCGCGCCGACGTCTACAACAACATCGCAACCAACAACACCGGCGGCATCCTCGTGTTCAACCTGCCGGGCCTCGACGTCGCGAATGGCGCAGGCACGCGCGTCTACGACAACCAGATCTACTCGAACAACACGGTCAACTTCGCGCCGCCGGGCAACATCGTCGGCAAGGTGCCGACTGGCACCGGCGTCGTCATCCTCGCCGCGCACCAGGTCGAGATCTTCCGCAACGAGATCCGCGATCACAAGGCGGTCAACATCGGGATGATCAGCTACGTGCCGATCGGTGCGGTCAACGATCCGAAGTACGACCAGTACCCGACCGCGATCTACATCCACGACAACACGCTGAGCGGCGTGAGCGACATGCCGACCGGCGAGCTCGGCGCCGCGCTGATCACCGCGATCGGCGAGATCCGGCCGAACGGTCCATTCATCACGCCCGACATCGCGTGGGACGGCGTCGTCGATCCGAACCGCACGCCCGGCAATCCGGCCGACAAGATCTGCATCAAGGGCAACGGCGACGCGAACTTCATCAATCTGGCGTGGCCACTCTCCGACGCGACGCTGCCCACCGAATCGCTGACGCCGCACGACTGCAACCTGCCGGCGCTCCCCGCGGTCACGCTCTGATGAAGACCGCCGCTGTGCTCACGCTCGTGCTCGCCGCCGCCTGTGGTGGAAGCGATGAGCCTGCGTGCGATCCGAGCGGCCCGATGTGCAAGACGCTCTCGAGCTACCGGCTGTTCGATGACATCGCGACGCAGACGCCGGCCGAGGGCGTGGTGCCGTACGCGCTGAACACCCCGCTGTTCTCCGACTACACGACGAAGGATCGCTTCGTGTCGCTGCCCCCGGGCGAGTCGCTCGCGTGGCGTGATGATCCGGACTCGTTCGTCGCGCCGACCGGCACGATCGTCATCAAGACGTTCTCGTACCTCGCGGACCGCCGCATGCCGACGGGTGATCGCCGTCTGCTCGAGACGCGCCTCCTGATCAAGCAGGACACCGGATGGACCGGTGCGTCGTACGTCTACGACGAGGGCAAGCCATCCGACGCGATCCTCGCGATCGCCGGCGCACCACTGTCCGCGAGCTGGATCCACGACGATGGCGCAGCGCGCACGAACGCGTACGTCGTACCGAACAAGAACCAGTGCAAGGAGTGCCACAACGAGCACGACGACAAGCTCGACCTGCTCGGACCCAAGGCGCGTCACCTCAACACGGGCACGCAGCTGCAGCAGCTCGTGGATCTCGGCGTCGTCACCGGCGCACCGGCAGCGGCGACCTGGCCAAAGGCCGTGGCCGCGTACGATCCGGGCAGCGGCACCGTCGAGCAGCGCGCGCGTGCGTGGCTCGATATCAACTGCGCGTTCTGCCACAACGACCGCGGCGCGGCGCGCACCTCGGGTCTGTTCCTCGGCTACCAGGAGACCGACGCGCTGTCGCTCGGCATCTGCAAGCCGCCGGTCGCGGCCGGCCGCGGCTCCGGTGGCCGCGCGTTTGGCATCGTGCCCGGACAGCCCGACGCCTCCATCATGATGTTCCGCATCGAATCGACGGAGCCCGATATCCGCATGCCGGAGCTCGGCAGAAACCTCGTCGATGCCGAGGGCGCGTCGCTCGTCCGCGCGTGGATCGCGCAGCTCCCCGGCAGCTGCCCGTAGCTAGGCTCTGTAGGCGCCCGGCCGCGCCGCCCGTCATGCCGGGCGGCGCAGGTCGGGCGTTTGCGCTAGAACCGAACGCCGACGAACAGCCGCGCGCTGCGGTACTCGCCCTCGCGCATCGTCGGCGCGTAGTACGAGATGCTCGGGCCGTCGTTGAGTGGAACGACCCTGTCGTCCTGGTCCACGGAGCGGCCGCCGATGCGCAGCTCCGCGCCGACCGTCAGCCCGCCGTCGGCGCGGTACTCGAGTCCGACGCCGCCCTCGAAGTGATGGCCGCTGGTCGATCCGCCGTACGGGCTCGCCGCGCTGTCGAGGCCCATGCCCGCCGCGAGCGTGGGCACGAGGCGGCTCTTGCCCTGCGTCAGGTCGATGATCAGGGACGCAGTCCCGGTGCGGATCTCGACGTTGCTGCCGTCCTCGGCCTGGATCTTCTGGACCTCGAGCTGACCGGAGACGCGCTTGTTGAAGCCGAGGCGCCCGAACAGGCCGAGCGTGTCATTGGCGCTCTTGCCGGCGACGCCATCTGCCTTGCTGTGGTGCACGCCGAGATGCACGCCGGCGGTCAGCCGGGACTCGGCCGCGGCGAGGGAGGGCAGGGCGACGACGGTGACGGCTACCAGCGAGCGAAGGACCATGATGACGGCGAAGGAGCATGGCTCATGCCACGGCAAGCGGGCGAAACCACGCGGTCGCCTCTCGGAAAACCGAGGCAGAGCATCAGGAAAGCGCGGCCGCGATCTTCTCGGCGGCCCTCGTCGCGAGCGCCATGATCGTGACCTGCGGGTTGACGCCGAGGGAGGTCGGCACCGCCGCGCCATCCACGACGTAGAGCCCTGGGGTGTCGTGGACTTGGTGATCGGGGTCGACCACCGACCTCGCGGGATCGCGGCCCATCCGCGCGGTGCCGAGCGGGTGATACGCGGTGAGATCGAGATCCCACGGGCGGAGCTTCGCGCGTCGCAGCGCCACGAGATCGTCCTCGCTGCGCAGCACGTCGAACCCGGAGACCGGGGTGTGCACGACCTTTGCGCCGGCGGCGAAGAACACCTGCGCGAGCACGTCCAGGCCGCGCTTGATGTGCGCGACGTCCGCGTCGGTGAGCCAGTACTGGATCATGGGCTGCCCCATGAGCTCGGTCACCTTGCCGCGCGAGCTGTCCTCGACCATGAAGCCGAACGACGCGACGTGATCGAAACCTTCCGCGAGCTTGATCAACTCTGGCCCGATCCGCTGCGTCAAATTCATCGTCATCTCGAGCGGCACGTGTGCGCCCTCGTAGAGGATCCCTTCGTCGTGCAGCTCGTGGATCGAGTAGCCCTGCGGGATGCCCGCCCACGGCAGGATCTGCTCGTCGAACTCGGCGAGCGCTCCGGTGGCCGGATGGATCGACAGGTTCTTGCCGAGCTGACCCGAGCGCGCCGCGAGGTTCTGCGCACCGAGCAGGAGCGGCGTGAGGATCGCACCGCACGCGACGACCACGGCCCGGGCACGTACCGTCAGCGTGTGGCCCTCGTGCGTGCGCGCGACGACACCGACCGCGCGTCCACCCTCGATGATCACCCGCGTGACCTTCGCACCGGCGAACAGCTCGGCGCCGGCCTTGAGCGCGAGGGGCACGTAGCTGACGTTCGTCGAGCGCTTCGCATCGGTGGGACAGCCGAAGCAGCACACGCCCTGGCCATCGCACGCGGGCGCGTTGCGCAGGAGCGGGCCGTGCTGCGTGAAGCCGAGCGCCTCGCAGCCGCGCTGGATCACGCGGCCGTTGCCGCCGAGCAGCGAACGCGCGGCGGGCGCGACGCCGAGCACCGACTCGACGCGCTCGAAGTAGCTGCCGAGCTTGTCGGGCGCGAGCTCGTCGAGCCCGAGCTCGTCGCGCCAGTGTGCGAGCACGCGGTCGGGGGTGCGAAAGCACGTGCCGGAGTTCACCGTGGTCGATCCGCCGACCGTCTGCCCGAGCGGGATCGGGATCGCGACGTTGCCGACCGAGAACGTCGAGCCACCGCGACGGTACAGCTTCTGCTGCATGTCGAACGCGCGCCCGTTGAAGTCCGTGCGGTCGAAGTACCGTCCTTCCTCGACGAACACGACGGCGAGGCCGGCCTCGGCGAGCTCTCGCCCGACGACCGCACCACCGGCTCCGGTGCCGATCACGACGACGTCGGCGTCGACCGCGAGATCGCCGTCGCTGACTGCGTGCACGCGGTCGCGCATGTACGCGGGCTTGACGTCGGCCTTGACCTTCTCGCGCTCGTAGACGCAGCCCAGCTGCTTGTAGAGCGCGGCGTCATCGAAGTGCGCGAACTTCAGCGGCGTGACGAGTGCGCGCAGCATCAGCCGGCGGATCGGATCGCTCGTGCGCCAGCCATCGAGCAGCGCGAGGCGCTTCCCGGGCGAGGACTTCACGAACGATCGGCGATCGTGCAGCCACGACGCCGCGTCGAGCCCGCGCAACACGCCCGCGATTCCGGTCTGCAGCGGATCCGGCAGCCGATCGAAGAACCGCTCGACCTTGTCGACGGTGTGCGCGCCCGCAGCCGGGATGTACTTCCCGGCCGGCAGCGCGGTCTCCGCGAGCGCGGTGAGCATGCGGTGCTGCGAGGTCGAGAGCTGGGTCACGAGCCGACCCTACTCCATCACTGGTCGGACCACTAGACCATTCTTTATCGAGCGTAGAGGCCGTCGAGGAGGCCGTAGGTCGCCTCGAGCGATGCGCCGAAGAAGATCTCGCCGGCGTCCTCGGCGATCGTCGCCGCCGCGCGCAGCCCCGACGCCCGGTTCAACCACCAGGTGAACCCCGCCTCGCCTTGGATCCGCAGCGCGGTCTTCGGATCCGTCGACGGCATCGTCTGCGCGGGCTCGCTGTCGTTCGACAGGATCAGCGTCGCCGACACATCGAACGCGCCGATCGGATCGCCGTGATCGCCGTACGCGAACCGCTTGAGTCGGGCGGTCGCGCCGAGCGCCCACGGCGACGGCTGGGTGTCGGGCGCGAGCAACCGGGCCCGCGCGAACGCGCTGCCCGAGGCCTCGGCCTTGTCGTCCGCGAGCTGCTTGCCGTAGCCCGCGGTCAGGATCACTTGCTCGATGCGGCCGACCTCGGGGTCCGCGATCATGTCCTCTTCATCGCGCATGAGGTAGCCCTCGGCGATCACGAGCTGGACGTCGACACCTTCGGGACGCATGAACAGCTGCGAGTCCTGAAGCACGGTGAGCAGCTCGTACGCGAGACCCGCATCGGGCTCGCCGAGGAGGATCCCGGCCTCGCGCAAGATCGCCACCGTCGCCACGAGGGAGCGATACGAGCCGCGCTCGCCGCGCAGCGCCCACCACGCGAGCTGCAGCCGCTTCGAGGTCGCTGCATCGATCTGCTTGCCGAGCGCGCGATTCGCATCGAGCGTGCGTGCAAGCCGGCGCACGCGGATCGCCGCGCCGACATCCACGATCCGACCATAGCCGCCGCCGAGCGCGACCTGGATGTCCGCGGTGTAGCGGGTGTCCTTCAGATCCTCCATCGGATTGTCGTCGTCCAGGCTCGAGATGTAGTTGAGCTGGAAGCCGATCGCGGCCTTGCCGATGCCGTAGACCTTGCCGGTGTAGAACCGCGCCTCGCCGGCACCTTCGAGCCCGAGCTGCGCGCCGCGCGTCGACTCGCGGCCCTCGGGATTGATGAGTCCGGTGACGAGGTGCCCGCCGAAATCGTAGCCCCACGCCATCTTCTCGCGCTCGATCCGGTGCTGCCAGCGTCCGGCAACATCGGCGCTGAACGACGCCCGCTTCCGCACCGTGTCGTACGCGAGGCTCGCGGTCCCCGCTGCGATCGTCAGGCGATCGTACGCGGCGATCGTGTCGTCGGACAGCGCCGGACCCTCGGGCACACCTTCGGGGGCCTTCGGTGCGCCGATCAGCGTCCCACCGCCGGTGGTGCCGCCGCCCTCGGTGCTGCCGCCCTCGAGCCCGGTGCCGACCTCGCCGCCGGTGTCACCCGTCGTGACGGCTCCGCCGCCGGTCGTCGTCGCGGTGCCGCCGCCGGTGGTGGTGGTCGTGCCGCCGCCGGTCGTCGTGGTCGTGGTGCCGCCGCCCGTCGTCGTCGTGCCATTACCTGTGGTGGTCGTCGTCGTTCCGCCGCCCGCAGGTACACGCACGACGACGTTCGCATCGGAGCCGAGCTTCGCGAGGGCCTTCTTCGCGAGGTCGCGCGTCGCCTTGTCGCGCGTGTTGTCATTCGCGGCCTTCTGCAGCGCAGGCACCGCGCTCTGATCACCCATGTTGCCGAGACCCTCGATCGCGATCTCGCCGATGATGTCGAACGTCTCGGTCTCGACGAGCTTGATCAGTTGCGGAACCGCGCGCTTGTCCTTGGTGGCGACCAGCTTGCGAGCGGCCTCGCGCCGCTTCTCTTTCCACGCCGACCGGTCCATGTCGGCCGGCTGCGTCTCGATCATCTTGATCAGCGCCGGGACGTCGGCGGGCTGCGCATATGCGGGGAGCTGCGCCACGGCCAGGAGCGCCGCGGTCGCCAAGATGAGACGGCGCATCAGCGGCCTCCGAGCACCAGGCAGTAGTTCGTTTCCGTGTTCGGATTGTCGGGCGAGCCCTGCATGCGCAGTTGATCGCAGCTCGACGCGGCGATGCAGTTGATGATCAGCGAGCGGCGATCCGCGGTCGCACCGTCGAGCCCATCGACACAGCGATCCCAGTCGAACCGGAACTCGTTCATCTCACCGGCATTGAGAGCGATCGATCCGCAGTCGACGAGCCGCCAGCACGCACCAGCCGCGGTTCGTGCGGCCTCCGGGCAGTCGAGCAGCTGACCGCCGTACGCACACTGGCCGTGCGCGCCCGGCGAAACATCATCGCCTGCGCTGCAACCCACCCAGGCAAGCAGCGCAAAGCACGTGATCCATCCCTTCATCAGGGACGATCATAACCGATTCTTGCGGACGAGTCGGTCGACCGGCACGTCGGGGATGCTCGCGGCAACCAGCTCGGCGACGTCGAGCACCTGGATCTTGTCCTCGACGTTCCGCTGCTTCATGCCGTCGGTCAGCATGATGTTGCAGAACGGGCACGCGACCACGGCTGCCTGAACGTTCGCCGCGATGATCTCGTCGGTGCGGTTGAAGTTCACCCGCTCGCCCTCGTGTTCTTCCATGAACATCCGGGCACCGCCGGCGCCGCAGCAGAAGCCGTGCTGCTTGCTGCGCGTCAGCTCCTTCACGTTCGGCACGCCGACCGCATTGATCACATCGCGCGGCGCATCGAACTCGCGGTTCCACCGGCCGAGATAGCAGCTGTCGTGATAGGTCACCGTGCCGAGCTCGGACTTCGCGGTCTTGAGCTTGCCCTCTTTCATCAGGTGATCGAGCAGCTGCGTGTGGTGGACGACCTCGAACTCGCCGCCGAACTGCGGGTAGTCGTGCCGCAGCGTGTGCAGGCAGTGCGGACAGCTCGTCAGCACCTTCTTCACGTTCGCCGCCTTCAGCGTCTCGACGTTCTGCTCCGCGAGCTGCTGGAACAGCATCTCGTTGCCCGCGCGGCGCGCCGGATCGCCGGTGCACGCCTCGTTGTGGCCGAGCACCGCGTAGCTAACGCCGGCGGTGTTGAGGATCTTCACCATCGCGCGCGTCTGCTTGATGATCCGGCTGTCGAACGCACCGGCGCAGCCGACCCACAGGAGGTACTCCGGGTCCGGGTTGTCCTCGATCAGCGGGACATCCAGATCCTTCGCCCAGTCCATGCGGGTGTCGTTGCCGATGCCCCACGGGTTGCTCTGGCGCTCCATGTTGCGGAACGTGCGCTGCAGCTCCGCCGGCGTCTTCTCCTGCTCGAGCACGAGGTTCTGCCGCATCTGGATGATCTTGAGCGGGTGCTCGATGAACACCGGGCACACCTCCTGGCACGCGCCGCAGGTGGTGCACGCCCACAGCGTGTCCTCCTGGATGCGGCCGCCGGTCATCTTCGGCATGTTCGCGAGCTCGGCCTTCGTGGCCTCGAGCTGGTCCTTCGCCCACGTGAAGTCCGGGTGCGGGTGCGCGTCGTCGAAGCCGTGCGAGGTGGAGTACTCGCGCATGCCCTCGACCTGCGCCTCCTGCTCCTTGATCTTGTCGCCGAGCGCGACGCGATCGAGCATCTCGTAGCGGATGTCGTGCACGAGCTGCATCGGCGAGAGGTTCTTGCCGGTGTTGTAGGCCGGGCAGTAGTTCGAGCAGCGCGCGCACTCGGTGCACGCGTAGGTGTCGAGGAGGCTCTTCCACGAGAACTGCTCGAACCGCGCGACGCCCCACTGGTTCTCGTCCTCGAGGTTCAGCTTCGGAAGATCCAGGCGCCGCTCGGAGCGGTTGCGCGTGGCGATGTTCGGCAGCGCGCCGAGCAGGTGGATGTGCTTCGAGTACGGCAGGTAGTTGAGGAACGTCAGGATGATGAGGACATGCAGCCAGTACCCGATCGTCGCGCCGCGGTGCACCGCGTCTCCGGACAGCGGCGCGAGCAGGTGGCCGATCGCGTTCGAGATCGGCATGTACGACGCGCCCTCGCCACCGGCCGACAGCGAGCCCGCGATCTCGTAGCCGTGATAGACGAAGTGCGTGAGCATCAGCGACGCGATGCCGCCGAGGATCAGGCCCGCGTCGAGGTTCCACGGGATCAGCCTCGGCTGGACGATCGTGCGGCGAATGACCGCCCACGTGACCATCATCAGCACGACCAGGTTGAACACGTCGATCAGGCCGTAGAGCGGCTTGAAGAGCAGATCCGGGAGCAGTCGCAGCGACAGGCCCGGGATGACGCCCGACACGATGATGTCGGCCGTCGCGATCGTGATGATCATGAAGCCCCAGAAGATGAACAAGTGGTGCTTGCTCGTACGGTGCTGCGGGCCTTCCTCGGCGACCTTCTTCTGACCGAAGAAGTAGATGCCGATGTCCATGATGCGCGCCGGAATCTGGTCGAGCCGGGGCCGTGCGTCTGGGACTCCGGCGAACACGGCCCGGCCGAACAGCCAGGAGGTGCGCGCAAAGAACGCCAGCGAGGCCGCGAGCAGGAGGATGAAGATGACCTGGGTCACGACGGGTCTGCCATATCACGCACCCACCGGATTGTCATGGCGTGACGCGGATTTGGTCGGCTTCGCTGGGTGGCGTATTCTGTGTGAAGACACGTCGTGGTCTCGCCGCTCGATAAACCTACGCCCGGCCGTTCGGCCGGGCTGCGCGGCCCAGCAGAGCTGGGCCTTGCCAACATCCTGGTCGTCAGCGACCTGCACTTCGGCGAGGAGCTCCTGCCGGGCGCCTCGGCGGAGCGGCGGCACGCCGTCGATCTCGGGGGGAACGCGTTCCGCGAGTTCCTGCGGTACCACACGGTCCGCCGGCGCGACGGCCGGCCGTGGCGCCTCGTGATCGCGGGCGACCTGTTCGACTTCATGTCGGTCGTAATTCCTTCGATGCCCGATCGCCCGGCGAAGTCGCGCGACGAGCGGCTGTTCGGTCTGTCGCGCGGGATCTCGACCGGTGTCGAGCGGCTGCGGCTCATCTGCGAGATCCACCGGCCGCTGCTCGCCGATCTCGGCAAGTTCGCGGCGGCCGGCCATCACGTCGACATCCTGGTCGGTAACCACGACATCGAGCTGCTCGCGCCCGAGGTCGTCGACGAGCTGATGAGGCAGCTTGCCGCGGCCGGCGCGGACGAGCGCGCGCTGTCGCGGATCAAGGTCGTGCCGTGGTTTCTGTACGTGCCCGGCCTCGTGTGGATCGAGCACGGCCATGTCTACGACGAGGGCTGCTCGTTCGAGTTCAACCTCGCGCCGATGGATCCCAAGGACGGCTGGCTCGTCTACAACGCCGACTACGCCGCGATCCGGTACCTCGGCTCCGCGGTCCCCGATCTCGATCCGCACGGCATCGAGGAGTGGAGCTTCTGGGGCTACATGCGCTACGCGATGGGGCAGGGCGTCTCGCACATGGGCAAGCTGTGGCTCGGGTACGGCCGGTTCGTGCGCGCGCTGTTCTCCGCCCGCGGCATGCATCGATCGTTCAAGCGCCGCGATCGTCGGCGACGCGAGCACCGCGCGCGGCTCGCGCAGGTCGCCGAGCAGGGCGGAATCTCGCTCGAGACCGCGTCGGCGATCGATCGCCTCGCGCGCACGCCGCTCACCGTCTCCGCGCGGCGCGTGGGCCGCATGCTGATGCTCGATCGGTTCGGCCTCGGGCTCGGCGCCGTCGTCTCGATCATCCTCTTGTTCATCCTGCTGCCCGTGCTGTGGGCCTTCGTCGGCTCGGTGTTCGTCGTGGGCGCGGCCGCGGGCATCACGCGCTGGCTCGGCCAGCACATGGTCACGTCGCAGCTGCCGATGCGCGCGGTGCCGCAGCGGATCAGAAAGCTCGTCGACGCGCCGATCGTCGTGTTCGGTCACACCCACGATCCACGCTGGCAGCGCCTGCGCTCCGGCGGCGTCTACATCAACTGCGGGACGTGGCTGCCGGCGACGCGCCCGGGGATCCGCCGTTGCTTCACGCACGTGTTCATCTCGCCGAGCGCCTCGGGCGGCCCGCCCACGTTCGAGCTGCGGCAGTGGCGCGAGGGGACGAGCCAGGTGTTCGATGCCGGGGCGAACATCGGGGCCGGAGGACAGACGATGCCGGGCTTCGTCCCCGACGCTACCGATCCCGGGATCCAGCAGAAGCTCTGACTCGGTTGCCGTCGCGATCGACGCGGACGGTGTCCACAGGATCCTCGTCGCGATCCTGGTAGCGGATGAGCCAGCCGCCTTCGCGCAGCGCGGAGACACCGATCGGGTGGATCTCCCAGCCGCCGATCGCAGCCTTGCGCGCGTTGATGATCTTGCCGCGCTCGATCACCGCGACGCGGAGCTCGGGGTTGCCGCCGTACGGATCGGCCCAGCCCCACGACACGAGGTAGCGGCCGCGGTTCTTGCCGATCACGCACGCGGCGGTTCCGTCATAGCCCCAGCCCAGCTCGATCGTCGGGCCGCCGGTCGTGAAGAAGTAGTCGTGCCCGGTACCCGGCTTGTGGGTCGCCCAGGCGAGGGCCTCGTTCCCGTAGCGGCAATGCGCGACCGCGTCGGCCGGCGGCTCGAGCGCACGGTCGCGGGATCGCCAGGCGGCGGCCAGGGCGAGGGGCACCAGCAGCGTCTTCCAGGTCTTCATGGCAGTTATCGTGCGGCCGCCGGCGCGGATCACACGGACAGGATCCCGGACATGCGGGCGCTGCCGGGGATGTCGGAGGCCCGTGCTACCGCTTCTGGCGTGAGTGGCCGCCCGTCGGATACGCCGTTGATGCGGCAGTTCCTGGAGATCAAGGAACAGCATTCCGACGCGATCCTGCTGTTTCGGTGCGGCGACTTCTACGAGATGTTCTTCGAGGACGCCGTCGTTGCCTCGCGCGCGCTCGATCTGACGCTCACGTCGCGCGACAAGGGCAAGGAGGACGGCGTGCCGATGGCCGGCGTCCCCTATCACGCGGTCCGCGGCTACATCGCGAAGCTCACGGAGCAGGGACACAAGGTCGCGATCTGCGAGCAGACAGAAGATCCGAAGCTCGCGAAGGGGCTGGTCAAGCGCGCGGTCGTTCGCATCGTGACGCCGGGCATCGTGCTCGACGACGACGTCCTCGAGCCGAAGTGCCCGCGCTATGTCGCGGCGCTGGTCCCCGGCAAGGACGTCGCGGGCCTCGCGTACCTCGACGCGACAACCGGCGAGCTCGCTGCCACCGAGCTCGCGCTGCCGCACGTGATCGACGAGCTCGTGCGCATCGGACCGCGCGAGGTGCTGGTCGCGCCCGAGCTGCTCGGCGAATCGGTCAAGGCACAGCAGCTGGCCGGTCTGCGCGCGCGGCACAAGGCGGTGTGGAATCCCGCTCCGATCCCGTCGGAGGCCGATGCGCGCCGCGAGCTCGGATCGATCGTCGTCATCGAGCCGACCGGCGCGAGGGCAGGGCTCACGCACCGCGACCTCGCGATGCGCGCTGCGGGCGCGGTCGTCGCGTATGCGCGCTCGACGCAGCCGACCGGCGTCCTGCCGATCACGCGCCTCTCGCTCTATCTCCCGGGCGACAGCGTCGTCCTCGACGAGGCCGCGATCGCGAACCTCGAGCTCACCGAGACGCTGATCGGCCGGCACAAGGATGGCTCGCTGCTGTCGGTGATCGACGAGACGGCCACGGCACCTGGTGGCCGACTGATCCGCCGGTGGCTCCTGTACCCGCTCGTCGACGTCGCGCAGATCCGCCGCCGCCAGGATGCGGTCGGCTGGCTCGTCGAGCGCCCAGCGCTGCTCGAGACGATCCGCCGTTCGCTGTCACGGCTCGGCGATCTCGAGCGGCTGTCCGGCAAGGCATCGCTCGGTGTCGCCACGCCGAAGGACCTCGGCCGTCTCCGCGACACGCTGGCCGCGCTGCCCGAGCTCGTCGAGCTCGTGCGTTCGGGGCAGGACAAGCTCGAGCCACTGCCGCAGCTCCTCGATCTCCCCGCATGCACGCTCCCCGTCCTCGGCGAGCTCGCTGCGCGCCTCGCTCGCGCGCTCGTCGACGATCCTCCGGCACTGCTCGATCAGAAGCACGGGCCCGCGATCCGCACCGGCTACGACCCCCAGATCGACGAGTGTCGCCGCCTCGCCGACGGCGGCAAGGAAGACATCCTCGCGATCGAGGAGCGCGAGCAGAAGGTCTCCGGCATCGCGAACCTCAAGGTCCGCTACAACCGCGTGTTCGGGTACTACATCGAAGTCACGAAGACGCACCTCGCGAAGGTCCCGGCGCACTACATCCGCAAGCAGACGGTCGCCACCGGCGAGCGATACGTGACGCCGGAGCTCGCCGAGCTCGAGAAGAAGGTCCTCGAGTGCGAGGAGACGCTCGCCGCGCGCGAGGCGTTGCTGATCAAGGCCGAGGTCGCTGCGGTCGCCGCGCTGTCGCGCGAGATCTCGGCCGCCGGTGCCGCGCTCGCCGTGCTCGACTGCTGCGGATCGTTCGGCGCGATCGCTGCGCGCCGCGACTACTGCCGGCCCACCGTCGACGACTCGCTGTGCCTCGACATCGTCGACGGCCGTCACCCGGTGATCGAGTCGCTGTTGCCCTCGGGCACGTTCGTCCCGAACGACTGCAAGCTCGATCCATCGGCCGAGCAGCTCGTGCTGATCACCGGCCCGAACATGGCGGGCAAGTCGACGTACATGCGCCAGGTCGCGCAGATCGCGCTGCTCGCGCAGATCGGCTCGTTCGTGCCCGCGAAGTCCGCGACGATCGGCATCTGCGACCGCGTGTTCACGCGCGTCGGCGCCGCCGATAACCTGTCGCGCGGCGACTCGACGTTCATGGTCGAGATGCGCGAGACCGCCTCGATCCTCGCAAAGGCCACGCGCTCCTCGTTGATCATCCTCGACGAGGTCGGCCGCGGCACGTCCACGTTCGACGGCGTCTCGATCGCGTGGGCCGTCGCCGAGTTCCTGCACGACACCGTCGGTGCGCGCACGCTGTTCGCCACGCACTACCACGAGCTCGTCGCACTCGCGGACAGCCGCCCGCGCGTGCGCAACGTGTCGGTCGCGGTGCGCGAGCACAAGGGCGAGATCGTGTTTCTCCGCCGCGTGGTATCCGGCGGTGCGTCGCGCAGTTACGGCATCGACGTCGCGAAGCTCGCCGGCCTTCCGCGCTCGGTCACCGCGCGCGCGCACCAGATCATGGCGAAGCTCGAGGGCGGCTCCACGCTCGGCGCATCGCCGCAGCTCTCGCTACTTCCTACGGCCACGGTCTCGCCGGCGATCGCGCGCCTCGCCGCGGTCGACGTCAACAAGACCACGCCGCTCGAAGCGCTCGCGATCCTGGCCGAGCTGAAGTCGCTCAGCTAGACGCGATACTCGGGCGGTAGATCGGGATCGTGGCGCGGTGCCTTGAGCGCGCGCACGAGCCGGACCACGAGCAGGAACAGGCCCACCCCGAGGCAGATCCAGCCGCCGAGCTTTTGCGTGCTGTAGCCCCAGCCGCCGCCGTATGGATTCTCCAGCTCTCCGCGGGTCGGAGGCGTCAGCGTCAGCAGCAAGAACACGCCAACCGTCAGCAGCGCACCCCCCACGACGACCGCGAGCTTGTTCATCGCGCTGTCCTACACCGACGCAGATCGGCTTGGGGGTCCAAAGCCACAGCTTCGATCGATAGGGGGCTAGAGCCCTGCCATCCGCCGGAACGAAGCCCAACGATGTCGCGGAGCTACGCTTGGCGCGGAGCTTGTACTAGGTCCAGGCACCGAGGAGGAACTGTGAAGACCTACATGAAGACCATCGCGATCGGAACCGCGCTGCTGACCGCAGCCGGGGCAGGCTGCGGCAGCGACGACAGCAGCGGACCGCTGGGCAACGTCGACTCGCTGATCGTCCTGCAGCGCCCCGCGCGCAACGATATGGGCGACATCTTCCAGTACACCTCTTACAAGCCGAAGACGGAGTCGGGGATCAACGCCCGACTCGTCAAGCTCGAGCCGCCGACGGCCGACGGAACGCAGACGGTGATCTGCTGTGACAAGGCGGGCCCCGAGTTCGCGAACGTCGACATCTCGGGCTACGACATCAGCTTCGACGCGAAGCAGATCGTGTTCTCGGGCAAGCTCGCGAACAACCAGAACTACGGTCTGTTCCTCCTGACGCTGGCCGACGGAAGCGTCGACCAGATCCCGACGGACCCCGCGCGTGACTACGTGTCGCCGATCTTCCTCCCCGGCGACAAGATCATGTTCACCACGAACTCGATCGTGGAGAGCGGCGCGCGCCAGCACCGTGACGAGTACGAGCGCGGCACCACGCTGCAGCTCGGCCGCATCAACATCGACGGCACGGGCGAAGAGCTCGGTGCTCGTAACCTCTCGCACCGCACGTTCCCGACGCTCATGAGCGACGGCCGCGTGATGTTCACCCAGTGGGACCACCTCGGTGGGATGAACGCCGGCCACCTCATGTTCGTGAACCAGGACATGACGAACCTCCGCGAGGCCTTCGGCAAGGAGGGCACCGGCGCGTCGAACTCCACGCTCAAGGCGCAGGAGATCAGCCCCGGCCGCTTCGTCGCGATCGCGACCTCGCGTAGCCGCACGATCCAGGCGGGTGCGCTCGTCGATGTTCGCCTCGGCATCTCCGAGACGGTCGACGGCAGCGTGATGGCGCGCGAGCGCCAGAGCGAGGCGAACGCGTCGTACAAGGACCTGACCCCGGACGTTCCGCACGACAACATGCCGTCGGCGGATACGGTTGGCCGCTACTACGACGCGTACGCGCTGAACGCGAAGGACAAGCCGGACCTCATCGTCTCGTGGGCGAACGGCCCCGTCGAGTCGAGCGTGCTCGGTTTGGCCGGCCTCTCGGCGGACTTCGGCGTGTTCCTCCTCGACACGCAGCGCAACCAAAAACACCCGCTGATCAACCACGAGGAGATGTGGGACATCTTCCCGCGCCCGCTGACGACGCGCCCGGTTCCGAGCATCTCCGGCTCGGCGATCGACCCGACCCTCGGTGGCGCCAGCATGATCGGCTCGATGAACGTCTACGAGTCGAGCCTGAAGACGTTCGCGCCGGGCTCGATCTACGGCGTCCGCGTGATGGAAGGCTTCTCGTCGGAGGAAGGCTTCCCCGAGATGTTCGGCACCACGATGTTCGAGGGCCAGGCGAACCTCGGTGTCGCCCGCGTCCAGGCCGACGGCTCGTGGCTCGCGAAGGTCCCGGCGAACGTGCCGCTCCACGTTCAGACGGTCGACACGTTCGGCATGTCCATGTTCTCCGAGCCGGTGTGGGTCTCGGCCCGTGCGAACGAGGCGCGCGTGTGCGGTGGCTGCCACGAGTCGCGTGACCGCCCGACCGTCATCGACCCCGGTCAGACGGATGCGTTCGCGGTCGGCGCGACCAACATGTACGGCCTCACCCCGCGCGCGAACCGCATGTCGAGCGACACGTCGCGCGACAAGGTGATGGGCGTCGGCTGGAGCAACACCGTCCAGCGCATCTTCGACAACAACTGCCTCGGCTGCCACGACAGCCGCAACATCGCCGGCGTCCAGCCCTACACGATCACCGACCCGGTCGCCGGCACGTCGATCCAGTGGACGTTCAACCTCGAAGGCACGCCGCTGCCCGCCACGTTCGCCGAGATCGGTGGCGAGCCGGCCTTCACCGCCTCGTACTTCTCGATCGCCGGCCCCGACATGGAAGCCATCGAGATGGGCGGCCTGATGGTGTCGGGCAACTTCAAGGTCTACGCGTCGCCCGAGAATGCTCGCGACTCGATCCTCATCAAGATGCTCAACCCGAAGAGGCAGTTCCCGACGCAGACCAACGAGCGCGCGTTCGCGACGAGCCCGCACATGGCGGCAGTGGGGCAGGGCGGTGACCTGACGGCTGACGAGTTCTACCAGCTGATCTTGAACATCGACATGGGCGTGAACTTCTACGCCCGCGAGAACAACCCCGGCCTGAACGTCTACTGACCCCAACCGCGGAACACAGGAGCACCACTATGAAGAACATCGGTACCAAGCTCGCTGCGGTTGCCTTCCTCGCGTTCGTCGCCTCGCCGGCGTACGCAGGCAAGGGCGGCAGTGCGGCCAAGATCAAGGACGCGATTCGCAGCGGCTCGGTCGACGCCATCACGGCGGAGATCGAGCGCGCAGAGAGCCTGACGTGCAGCGAGTGCGTGCAGGCCGTCACGAACCTCCTCGAGGACGACCGCTACGCCGTCCGCGAGGTGGCCGCGTGGTGGTTCGCGAAGCGCCCCGGCCTCAAAGACTTGGTCGCTGCCACGATGGTCGATGACCTCGCGAACGGCAGCACGATCAAGGTCCGCAACGCGGCTGACTTCCTCGGCCGCACGGTGACCTACACGTCGCTGCCGACGCTGCGCGTGGCGATCAACCGCGACAACATCGGACCCGAGGGCAAGCTCGCGATGGTGCGCGCGGTCTCGTACATGGGCCACATCGGCGGTAATCCGGTGCTCACCACCGCGATGGCCGATCGCGACGCGGGCGTCCGCGCTGCGGCGGTCACCGCGTGGCGCGACATCCTCGGTCAGACCAGCGCGGCGCCGGTCGCCGGCTTGCTCGCCGACGCAGACGCGAACGTGCGCGCCGCGGCCGCGACGACGGTCGGTGGCATGGGGCACGTCGCTGCGGCCGCGCAGCTCGAGACGATGGTCGTCTCGGATGCAGACCCGGTCGTCCGCCGCAATGCGGCCTGGGCGCTCGGCAAGCTCGGTCAGCAGTCCTCGCGGATCGCGCTCGCGACCGCATCGACTGACAACAGCGGCCTCGTGCGCATGACGGCGCGCGCGGCACTCGCTTCACTGAAGTAATCCGCTCACCGAGATCGTGACGAAGGCCGCGCTTTGAAAGCGCGGCTTTCGTGTTTTTCCGACGAGGAATGGGAGTAACATCGTGAACATGGAGCTGCGAAGGGCGACCCTCCTGCTGGCATCCGCGTGCGTTCTGATCACCGCCGCGTGCGGTGACTCGCCTAAGGGCAAGACGTACTTCGAGCGCAGCATTCAGCCGATCCTCACGGACTCGTGCTCGCGCGGTACGTCGGGCTGTCACGCGATCGACCCCGACTCGCCGTACGAGTTCGCGGCCGGCAACCTCGATGTCTCGAGCTTCGAGATGATCCAGAAGCGGCGCGACGTGCTCGCTCCGTTCGGTGCGTATCCGGAAGCGCTGCTGCTGATCAAGGCCGTCGGCCCGGCGCAGCTCAAGATGCAGTACGGCTACCTCGCCGATGGCGTGACGCCACGGTTCTTGCCGATCGACGTCCAGCACTCCGGCGGCGTTCGCATCGATGTCGGCTCCGACGCGTACTTCACGCTGAAGAACTGGCTCGACAACGGCGCGACCGAGAACGGCCTCAAGCCGGCGACCCCGCCGCAGAACGGAAGCGGCGACTGCTCGACCTCGGTGCCGCCGGGCTTCACGAAGGCCGGCTTCGTCAACACGCCGCAGCGGGAGCAGTTCTTCGCCGCGTACACCTCCGTCGAGACGGTGTTTCAGAACCACGGCTGCAGCGCGGGCAACTGCCACGGTGCACCGCAGTCGGACTTCTACATCACGTGCGGCAGCAACGAGGATCAGCGCGCCTTCAACTTCAGCCAGGCGTGGTCGTTCGTGAACTCGTCGGTCGACGACTCGCAGATCCTGCGGATCCCACTGGCAGTGGGCGCGGGCGGTCACGGCCACACCGGCGGCGATCAGTTCGCGTCCGCCGATGACCCCGACTACAAGATCCTCCGCGCGTGGGCCTCGGGCGTCGGAGTGCTCGACTTCGCCGGCGGCGATCCGGTCAAGCAGTTCTTCAAGGACAACGTGCAGCCGATCCTGCTGCAGCGCGGTTGCGCGTTCCAGGGCTGCCACAGCCCGCAGGCCGGGAACGACTTCAAGCTTCGCTCGGGCACGCAGGGCTTCTTCTCCGCGGTCGCACTGCAGAAGAACTACGAGCTCCTGAAGAACGAGTTCATGGCGATGGAGTTCCCCGACGTTCGTCGCAGCCGCGCGGGCTCGAAGCCGATCCTCGAGGACGATCCGCGCATCGCGAGTCAGATGTCTGGCATCGCCCACCGCGGCGGCGCGGTCCTCGAGAACCAGGATGGCCCGACCGGCACGGGTGCGAACCCGAACATGTGCGGCGTGTGGAACGCGATGACGTCGAGCCCGTTCTGCACTCTGCAAGAGTGGGTGACGCGCGAGCGCGCCGCGATGCCGGGTGAGGTCACAGACATGGACCCGGGCCAGCAGCTCGGCATCGTGTACGTGAAGCGCCAGTCCGCGCCCACGACGAGCCGCCTCGAGTTCGACACGTTCCAGGGCAACTCCGATCTGATGAAGGCGTCCACCACGCTCGGCGCGAACTCCGCGTTCGGCACGTTCGGCGCGGAGACCTCGCTGCTCGACAACTGCGGCGGCGCGCTCGCAGCGGGCACCGCCGACGTGCAAGCGCCCGACGTCGCGCCCGACGGCAACCGCATCGTGTTCGCGGCGCGCGAGTCCGCTGCCGACTCGCTCGGCGTGTGGGTCGTGGATGCGAACGGCAACAACTGCTCGCGCCTCACGCCCGCGGGCGGCGGCATCCACAACTTCGATCCCGCGTTCTCTCCCGATGGCCAGTACGTCGTGTTCGCATCGACGCGCGGCAAGTCCGGACCCACGAAGTCGCGCCGCCGGTTCCTGCCGCAGTCGGACATCTGGCGCGTGAAGATCAACGGCTTCGCGATCGACGGCTCGAGCTACGAGCAGATGACCGTGCTGTCGAACTCGGAGATCGGCCCGGCGTTCATGCGCGAGGGCCGGATGACCATGACCACCGAGAAGACCAGCGATGGCTTCTACCAGCTGGCCGGACGCCGGATGAACTGGGACCTCACCGACTACCACCCGCTGCTCGCGCAGCGGAAGATCTCGCCGTACGTCGACGGCGACATCACCGCCACCAAGCCCTCGATCGGCTACTCGTCGGCGACCGACCTCCGCGAGGGCAGCGACGGCAACTTCCTGATGATCCTCTCCGACGTCAACCCGATGACGGGTGTGCCGATGACGCCGGGGGCGCAGGGCGCGCTCGCGACGTTCAACCGCAGCGTCGGTCCGTTCGAAGCAGGCCGCAACGATGCTGGCTTCCTCCCCTCGGTGCGCATGCTCGACGCCGCGCAGATCTATCGCGGACCGGTGACCGCGCCCGATGGCACGATCCTCGTGACCCGCAACTTCGACCTCGTCACGTTCAACCCGCGCACCGGCGCGACGGCGAATCTGTTCGCGGCGGGCGGCGTGCGTGTCGACGCGCAGCTGATCATGAAGTACCCGACGCGCCACCTGTACAAGAACCGCCGCCAGCTCGTGTTCGGTGGCGAGGCGGTCAACGACGATCGGACCCAGGCGCTCGTGCACATACCCGATGCGCCGATGACGTTCACGCTGTTCACGGGGAACCTCCGCCGCGGTCATCCCGTGCAAGCGTTCCGCGGTGCGCGGTTCCTGAACGTGAAGACGGAGGAGATGTGCCCCGCCGCGGGGTGCTCCGCGAACACCGCCGGCATCTTCCAGCAGCGCATGGACCTCGGCTCCTATCCGCTCGAGTCCGACGGCTCGATCCGCGTCGTCCTCCCCGCACAGAAGGGCCTGATCTTCGAGCTCCAGGACAAGGACAAGAAGCCGATCATCACGATGACCGAGGAGCATCAGCTCGGGCCCGGCGAGAAGGTCTCGATGGGTGTCAGCGAGAAGCTGTTCGACGTCGTGTGTGGCGGCTGCCACGGCTCGGTGTCGGGGTCGGAGCTGGACATTGGCGTGTCGGCCGATGCGCTGACCGGGGCGTCCCAGTCCGCGGCCGCCGACAAGCCCCCTCTGCGCGCTCCGTAGGTCGGTTTCCGGGGCAGGATGCCCCGGTGAATACCGGGCGGGTGGCAACGTCTGTCTTGTGAGCTCACACTCGCATGGGTACGATGCGCCCGGTCCGAGGAGGACATATGCCGCGTTTCTCGAAGTTGCTCCTGATTTCCCTGCTCGCGGTCAGCCCGATCGCGCTCGCCGGCGGCAAGGCCCCGGCGAAGAAGGCCCCGGCGGCAAAGGCGGCGAAAGCGCCGAAGGCGCCGGTGAAGAAGGCGGTTCCCCCGCCGTCGGCCGAGCACAAGAAGAAGCTCGCCGAGCTCCTCGGTGGCTACAAGTTCGGCATGACCAAGGACGAGGTCATCGCGGACTTCGGCAAGAAGCTCGACGAGAAGTACGCGGACAAGCTCAAGGGCACGACCGATGTCGCCGCCCAGGATCGGATCCGCGCCGACAAGAAGCGCGAGATCGGCGCGTTCAAGAACACGTTCGTCTCGTTCGAGGCGAACAAGCCGTCGCCGTGGGACGTGTCGATCGTCGAGGAGGAGCTCGCGCACGACACCGGCGAGTCGATGCTCGAGAAGTGGGAGAACGAGGGCGGCAAGAACCAGCGGCGGTTCTTCTTCTTCTACCAGGGCAAGCTCTGGAAGATGTTCGTCTCGCTCGACGTGTCGATCCTCCCCGAGGACAAGAAGAACTTCGACACGTTCCAGGGGGTCATGCAGGCCCAGTACGGCCCCGGTAACGTCGAGCCCGGCCGCATCACGTGGCGCGCGGGCGAGTTCGAGGTCCGTGCCGTCGATAAGCTGAAGAGCTACGACGCGCTCGGCCTCGCGATCGAGGACGCGGCGGTCAAGAAGGACGTGCTCGCGCTGCGCGAGGTCAAGGCCCCCAAGAAGGCCGAGACCAGCGCCGTCATCAAGGCCGTCCTCGACACCGACAAGACGGACAAGCCCGACGTGAAGGCGAACAGCAACGCCGTCGACGAAGTGATCAAGGCGCAGGGCGGCACGCCGAAGAAGAGGTAGCTCGCTAGTGCGTTGGGCCCGGCGTTGGCTTCTCGGCCTTCGTCGCCGCCCGCTTCTTCTGCTTCGCTACCGCCTTTTCGACCGCCGCCGGCTTCAGGTCCGGCGTCGCGTCTGTCGTCTTGGCCGGCAGCGGCGTCGGCTCGTCCGGCGGTGGCGGGACCTTGACCTTGGTCTTGTCGTCGTCGGGCTCGTCGTGAAGCTTCTCGTCGGGCTTCACCTTCGTCTCGGGCGCGATCGGCGTCTCCGTGGTCTCCGGCTTGCCGTCGACCTCGACCTTTGGCTCCTGGTTTGGCCGGTCCTTCGTGAGCGCGAGCGTCTCGATCTCGCGGCCGTTGATGTCGACGACCTTCATCTTGAGCTCGGCTGCGGTGGCCTCGAAGGCCAGGAAGTGGTGCTTCGTCGCCTGCTTCAGCGCACGGTCCTCACCGAAGAACTTCGTGAGCTGACCACCGCCGCCGCCGCTCACGACGAAGTTCACACCCGCGACCCGGAACCGCTCGTACTGGTGCTCGTGCCCGGTGAGCACGAGGTCGACCTTGTTGTCGGTGAGGATCTTCGAGAACGCCTGGCGGATCCACAGCTGCGGTCCGCGCAGCGAGTTCGTGTACATCGGGTGGTGGCCGAACACGATCACCCACGGCTGCTTGTTCTGCTTCAGATCCTTGTCGAGCCACACGAGCTGTTCGGTGTCGCGCTGCGTGGTGTCGATCGCGACGAAGTGAACGTCGCCCCAGTCGAACGAGTAGTAGCGCTCCGGCTCCGGGAGCACGAACGCTTCGAAGTAGGGCTGGCCCTCGCGCGTGCGACGCTCGTGATTTCCGATCGCGGGATAGATCGGCGCGTAGCGGAGGACCTCCTTGTAGATCGAGAAGAACTTGCCCTGGAGCTGCGCCGCGGTACCCGACTCGTAGGCCAGGTCGCCGAGTACCAGCACGAAGTCGAATGGTGACTCCGTCATCCGCTTGAGGATCGCCTGCTGGGCGGGACCGCCGGTGCCGGTATCGCCGACGGCGATGAACTTGAGCGGCTCTTCGAGCCCAGGGGGGGTCGCCGTGCTCAGTGGCGCGGGATCGGTGAGCGCGACGCCATCGATCATCACCTGATAGCAGTACAGATGGTTTGGCTCGAGGCCCGCGAGCTTCGCGGCCACCACATAGATGTTCTCGGCGGAGTCCTCGCCGGCGACACCCTGTGCCGCCTTGCGGCGCGACTCGCGACTGGGGTCACCAACGTATTCGCCGGCGACGCGCCGGATCGGCTCGCCGCCGGGCTCGCTCAGCACGACCTCGCCGCGCGCATCGGTGGTCCCCCACGCGACGGTCGAGCTCGTCAACGTTGTCATCTGGATGTACGGCTCGCGCGTGATTCGCTGCTTGCCATCCTCGGTGACGCCGCCTGTGCCGCAGAGCTTCCCCGCCTTGCGTTCGATCGGCGTCACGTGGACGTCGCCCTCCCACTCCGGGAGGTGATAACAACCGGAGCACGCGCTGTTTCCGAGAGCGGTGACCAGGGCGAGAATCAAGGCACGCACGGACTGTTACGGTTGCAGCTCACGTGCCCGCGGCCAGGGCTCTAGGCCAGCGGCTGAACTCGCCACACAGCGAGCGCTGGCGCTCGAAGCGCCTCAGCGCTCGTCGACCGGTGCTGGCTGCGGCGTGGCCTTCTGTTTCTCCAGCGCCTTCTCGACTGCCGCCGGCTTCAGATCCGGCGTCACGTTGGTCTTCTCCGTGGGAAGTGGCGCCGGCGTGCCCGGTTGCGGCGGGACGTTGATCCGATCCTTGTCGTCATCGGGCTCGTCGTGGAGCTTCTCGTCGGGCTTCGTCTTTGTCTCCGGCGCGATCGGCGACTCGCGCGTGTCGGCCTTGCCGTCGACCTTCACCTTCACGCCCTCCTTCGCGAGCTTGAGTGTCTCGATCTCGCGACCGTTGATGTCGACGACCTTCATCTTCAGCTCGGCGGCCGTGACCTCGAAGGCCAGGTAGTGGTGCTTCGTCGCCTGCTTGAGCGCACGGTTCTCCCCGAAGAACTTCGTGAGCTGACCACCGCCGCCGCCGCTGACCACGTAGTTGACGCCCGCGACCCGGAACCGCTCGTACTGGTGCTCGTGCCCGGTGAGCACGAGGTCGACCTTGTTGTCGGTGAGGATCTTGGAGAACGCCTGGCGGATCCACAGCTGCGGACCGCGCAGCGAGTTCGTGTACATCGGGTGATGACCGAACACGATCACCCACGGCTGCTTGTTCTTCTTCAGATCTTTGTCGAGCCACCGCAGTTGTTCGGAGTCGCGCTGCGTGGTGTCGATCGCGACGAAGTGAACGTCGCCCCAGTCGAACGAGTAATAGCGCTCCGGCTCCGGTAGCACGAACGCCTCGAAGTACGGCCGGCCCTGGCTCGTGCGGCGCTCGTGATTGCCAATCGCCGGGAAGATCGGCGCGTAGCGCATGATCTGCTGGTAGATCGCGAAGAACTTGCCCTGGAGCTGCGCCGCCGTGCCCGACTCGTACGCGATGTCGCCGAGCACGACCACGAAGTCGAACGGCGACTCCGTCATCCGCTTCAGGATCGCCTGCTGCGCGGGGCCACCCGTCCCCGTATCGCCGACCGCGATGAATCGCACCGGCTCCCCGCTCCCTGGCGGCGCCGCCGTGGTCAGAGGTGCGGGCTCGGTGAGTGCGACGCCGTCGACCATCACCTGGTAGCAGTAGAGATGGTTCGGTTCGAGGCCGTCGACCTTCGCAGCGATGACATAGATGTTCTCTGCGGCGAGCTCTTTGCCCGGTGCTCCCTGCGCAGCTTTCCGGCGCTCCTCACGGCTCGCATTTCCGACGTAGCTACCCGCGACGACCCGGACTGTCTCGGCGTTGGGCGCCGGCTCGCTCAGCACGATCTCGCCGCGGGCGTCGGTCGTGCCCCACGCGATGACCGAGCTGGTCTGGGTCGTCATCTGGAGGTACGGCTCGCGCGTGATCCGCTGCTTGCCGTCCGGGGTGACGCCGCCGGCGCCGCACTGCCCGACGGCCTTGCGCTCGAGCGGCGTGACGGTCACATCGCCCTTCCACGCCGGGAGGGCGTAACAGGCAACAAAACCACCGCCGAGAGCGCAGAGCAGCACGACCGAGAGGGAACGCACGGAGCGCAAGCGTAGCAACAATATGCCCAAATCCCTGCCGTCTCTACGTCAGGTACTGAGGCCCTGGGCGCACACCGTGCGCAGGCGCCCGGGGTGATGCCGGTAGCGTATGCTGCAACGCCGCTTTAGCGCGGCATGGCGGTTGAACGAGGTGCAGCGTGCTTCACCCGATTCGGCTCGCGGCGGCGGTGGTCCTCTTCGTGGCGCCGAGCGCGTGGGCCGATCCCGATCAACCCGCGCCTGTTGCTCCCACGTCGGACAGCACGGGCACACCCGAAGAGCCCGTCGTGGGTGACGCGCCCACTCCTCCATCGGACGCTCCGGATCCCGTCGCACTGGCTGCGGCACCACCTGCCGATCAGGCATCAGGCATGGTCGTGGCGCCGCCGCGGAGACGGCACCGGGTCCTCAACACGCTGCTCGCGATCCCGCGGTTCACCGCCGACATGTTGCTGACCGGCCCGCGCTACGCCGCAGCGCGGTTCGATAACTATCTCGAGTCGAAAAGTCCGGGAGGGTTCGGGCGCGGCGCGAAGAGGAGTGCATGGCGGTTCGGCGCGACGGTCGACTGGGAGACCGAGCTCGGCACCAGCACCGCGGTGCGCGTCGGTCGTTCGGTCGGCGAAGCCGGGTCCGTGGATCTGCATGTCGGATTCTTCGGCTCGCGCGGGCAGAGCGGCGGTCTGGTCGCGAAGCTCGGCAGCTACACCGAGGCGAACCTCGAGCCCGTGCTCACGTTCGATGCGGGCCGCGATCAGCGCCGAGTGTTCGCCGGGTTCGGCGAGCCAGTGCCGCGGATCAGCTACGATCAGGACAGCCTGATCGGCGCGGCCGGGCTCAGCTCGGACCTCGGTCGCATCAAGCTGGTCGGCCGCGCAGTCGGCGACTTCGTGCGCGACGGCGGCGACGATATGGCGCTGCCGGTCGCCGGCTGGGACGAGACGCAGCGCGCGCTGACCGCGGAGCTGTCGGTCGCATACGACTCGCGACGCGTCTCGTATGCGTTCAACCACGCGGGTGCATGGTCGACGGGGACGTTCGTCCGCGCGACGGGTGCCTACACCACGGGACGCGCCTCTCGCAGCGGAGCGTTCTCGTTCGTGCGCGGCATGCTCGAGGCGAAGCGACTGTTCGACCTGTTCCACGGGGACCGCGTGCTGATCATCGGCGCGCGCGTCGAGGGGATCACTGCAGACGCGGTGGAGGTCCCGTTCGATCGGCTCCCCGCACTCGGCGGGATGGCGCGAATGCGCGCGTTCGCCCGTGACGAGATGCGCGACCGCGTCACGTCGTTCGCCGATGTCACCTACGAGTGGCCGCTCGGCGGCGACTCGCGCGCCTACGTGTTCGTCGAGACCGGAACGGTGCAGGCGACGCTGCTGCCCTCGTCCCACAACCGGTTCCACGTCGGCTATGGCGGCGGCGTTCGTTTCCTCAGCGGGGAGTCGACCGTGCTCCGCTTGCAACTCGCCGGCGCCGACAACGGTGTGATCGGCGGCTACTTCCAGCTGGGAGCTCTTTGATGCGCCGCGCACTTCTTCTCGCCGTTCTCTCCACCACCGGCTGCGCGAGCGCGCGCCACCAGACGCCCGGCCCGGTGCGGTTCGCCGTTGCTGACCCGGTGCGCCTCGTCAACGATCGAAAGCCCGTGTCTCAGCCGCCGACGTTCGACGAGGGTCTCGCCGAGTACTACGTCAAGCAGGAGCTCATCGCACCGACTCGGCGCGTGCTGACGATCGGCGACACGCCGCCCGCGCAGAACGTCAACAGCCTCGGCGAGGTGCCCGACTCCGCGTGGTTCACGAACCATACGCTCACGCCCGAGCAGATCGAGCGTGGTCCGGGCGCCGATGGCCCCGATCGCAGCACGCCCTGGAAGGTCACCGGTGTGAAGGTCGGCGGCGCGTCGATCGGCTTCACGATCAAGGACGCGCGCGGCGACAAGTACGTGCTGAAGTTCGACGAGGAGGGACACCCCGAGACCGAGACCTCGGCCGACGTGATCGTCCAGCGCCTGACCTGGGCGTTCGGTTACAACGTTCCCGAGAACAACGTCGTCTCGTTCAAGCGCGAGGACCTCGTGCTCGACGAGGAGGCGGAGATCAAGTACCGCAGCGGCAAGCGAGAGCCGATGACGGAGGCCGACCTCGAGAAGTATCTCGCCATGGTCGAGAAGGACGGCGACAAGCTCCGCGGCCTCGCCAGCAAGATGATCACCGGAAAGATCGTCGGCGGCGTCGAGCCCACGGGCACGCGCAAGGGCGATCCCAACGATCGCGTACCGCACGAGCTCCGCCGAGATCTCCGCGGGCAGCGGGTCCTGTGGTCCTGGGTCAACCACATCGATTTGAAGTCGCAGAACACGCTCGCGACATACACCGACGAGAAGTACGTGAAGTGGTACGCGATCGACTTCGGCGAGTCGCTCGGCGTCGGCGCGCGGACCGATGTCGTGCCGCGCCTCGGCTATCGTTCGACGTACTCGGGGAAGGATGTCGCGCTGAACCTCGTGACGTTTGGCCTGCGTGTCGCGCCCTACGAGCGCCGCACGAAGTTTCCGGACTACCGAGGCCTCGGGCACTTCGAGGCGGACTCGTTTGTCCCCGCCGATTGGATCTCCACGTACAACTGGCGACCGACGGACGTCGCCGACAAGTTCGACGAGCTGTGGGGCGCCGAGATCCTGATGCGGCTGTCGCGTGCACATGTCGAGGCGGCGGTTCGAGCCGCGCACTATTCGGATCAGCGGACCGAGAAGTACATCGTCGACACGCTGCTCGCGCGCCAGCGGAAGCTCGGTCGGCACGCGTTCTCGCGACTCGCACCGCTGATCGCCGTCACGGCGCAGGCGTCCGCTGCTGGTCTCGAGCTGTGCTTCGACGATCTCTGGCTGCTCCACGCATACGGCAGGGCAGAGGGCACCACCTACCGCGCGCGCTCGTTCGACTACGCGGGCAAGCCGATCGGAACCGAGCGCACGCAACGGGCGGCCGGTGTCCGCACATGCGTCGCGGGGGTACCCGCGGCCGTGGATCGCGATGGCTACACGATCGCGAGGGTCGACGTCGTGCGCGACCGCAAGGCGACGCCGCCGATGTTCGTGCACATCGCGGCGGGCAAGGTCATCGGGATCGATCGCCGCTAGCAGCAGCAGCGCTCGATCGACCTCACATGAAGAACGAGAATCGCGTGCTCTTGTTCGACTCGGTCTGCAGCCGGGACTCGAGCTTGTTGCCCTCGTCGAGCAGGCCCTTGACCTTGTCGGTGCCGTGGATGCGCTCGTAGATCATGCGCAGGCGGCGCTGGTAGAGCGCCTCGGAGGCGACGCCGTCCGCGGTCTTGAGCAGCGCGTCGCGCACACCGCCGGGGAGCAGCATGACGATCTTCTTGGTCGGCACGTTCTCGGTGCCGCCGGTCGCGATGTCACCCTCGGTGACCGGGCCGCCGGGCTCGGTGCGGTACTGGAAGCCCGACGGCGACTCGCCCTCGGGGCACCTGCCGCCGTTCGCGACCTTGCCGTTGCACACGAGCGCGACGATCTCGACGATCTTCGCGCCGAAGTCGACGCGGTCGGTCTCGGTCGGAGCCTGCATGAGCACGGCGTAGCGGATCTGGCCGGCGAGCGGAGCGTTCTCGCCCTCCTTGATCGTCGCCGCGTCCTGCTTCTCCTTGTTCTTCTTGTAGAGCAGGTCGTCAAACTTCGCGGCCTTCACGTGCAAGTCCATCATCGAGCGCAGCTCGGTGATACCGGCGTAGAACGAGAGGATCTGCGCGGACACTTCGGAGTCCATCGCGTTCTGCTTCGCGCGCCACACGATCTCGGATTTGACCTCGAGCTCCTTGTACGCCTTCGTCAGCTTCGCATCGAGCGACGGGTCGGGGCGGAACGAGTTCTTCGACTTCGCCTCGTCGAGCTCGGTGTCGAGTGCGGAGAGCTGCTGCTTCAGCGCGGCCACCGTGGACGGGGTGCCCTTGTCGCCGAGCACCATCTTCACGTCGGAGAGGCTCGCGTTGTAGATGCTCGCGCCCTGACCGACCTTGCCGATCGCAATGCCGATGATGAGCGCGATCACACCGGGGATGGCCATCGTCGCGACCTTGCGACCCATCGACTGGTGGCCGACGTTCTCGACGGGCTTGCCATCGTTGACGATTACGATCTCCGGAGCGCGCTGCACCGTTCCGACCGCGGCCATCGCGTTCATCGCGCCGAACGGGTCGTCGGCGGCGTTCGGCATCTGCGGCTGCGGCGGGTGCTGCGGCTGCATGCCGGGAGGAGGTGGCAAATTCACGCCCGGCGGAGCCATCACTCCACCAGACCCACCGTTCGCGCGCGTCTGGCCCGTGGTAGGCGCAGCAGCGCCTTTCTTCAGGCCCAGTCGTGCCTTCAGGTCGCTGATGTCGCGATTACCCTTCTGCTTGTCGCTCAAAGAAACCTCCGGATCGGCAGCAGAGACTTTAGGGACCCACCGACTCCAGTGTCAAGGATGCCCGTGGAATGGCGGAGTTGCGAACCCTCCTGAGCTGTCGTCGGCTCACCACATTGCAGGGGCATCGTGACCGAGTCTTCACACCTCCCGTCGGTGTGTGATCCCGTAGGTGCTGTAAGCGGCCAGAACTCCCGGCGTTTAGTACGCGGTGCCACCGTGGCAAGGCTGGCATTTGCGGTGCAGACTAAACCTTCCGACGCGCTCGAGCGTCCGTAGCAGCAACTTCGAAAGGCTCCACACGTGAACCGTAATCTTGTCCTCCTCGTTGGAACCATCGCTCTTGCATCCATCGCGCAGCCCAGCGAGGCCGAGGCGCGTGGCCGTGGTCGCGTGTGGTTTGGCGGTGGCGGTGGCGTCCGCATGGGCGCCCGCGGCGGAGTCAGCGTCCACTGGTCGTCGCCCCCGCGCGCCGCCTGGCGTCCGCGCACCTGGTCGGTCGGCGGCAGCGTGTACGTCGGAACGTACCCGCGGTACCGCTACTACCGCCCGTACTACTACTACCCGACGTACGTCCCCTCGTACTACGGCGAGTCGAACTACTACCCGGTGGCGCCGGCTCCGGCCGCGGCGCCCGGCGTTGTCGCCGTCATCTCCGATCCGCGCCCGCCGCTGCCGAAGCTCGGTGTCGGTCTGTTCGCGGGCGGCGTGAGCGTGCAGGACCAGGACGACTCGAGCGACATCGGTCTGCTCGGCCGCGTTCGTCTCGGTAACGGTGGCCTGCTCGTCGAAGGCGAGCTCGGCAAGACCAGCTACACGAACGACCTCCGCGTCGATCGCCGCCTCGGTGGCGCGCTCGTCTACGAGATCGGCGCACGCAACCGGTTCGCGCCGTACATCCTCGCGGGCCTCGGTGTGCAGCAGGCGGACGTCGCCGGCGAGTTCACCACCACGCAGAACTTCGCGGAGCTCGGCATCGGTATTCGCTACGCGGTCACGCCGCACTTCCACATCACGGCCGACGTTCGCGCGGGCAGCCGCGACACGATGTCCGCCGACGAGATGCCGGCTCCCGACGGCACGGTCAAGCGCACGATCGCGCCGCCGTCGCCGACCGCCGACGACGACAACGAGAACTACACGCGCGGTCGCCTCTCGGCTGTTCTCTACTTCTAGCGAGCGCTGCTACCCCAAAGTTCCCCCGGCCGCCTGTCGCGCGGCCGGTTTCGTTTTCGGCTACGATCTTCGCGGATGATCCCGGGGATCCAGCAGCGCCAGATCACGGCGCGCGACGGCACCCGCATTGGCTACCAGGTGCGCGGCGAAGGCCCCTGCGTCGTCCTCGCGAACGGCCTCGGCGGGACGTTCCTCGCGTTTCGGTACCTCTATGACGTGCTCGGCAACTACAAGACGATCTGCTGGGACTACCGAGGTCTCTACAGCTCGGGTCGCCCGAGCGATCCGAGGGCGAACACGATCGTGCATCAGGTCGCCGACCTGATCGAGATCCTCGACGCGGAGGGCGTCCAGGACGCGGTGCTCGCGGGGTGGTCGATGGGCGTGCAAGTCGCCTTCGAGACCGTGCGGCTCCATCCGGATCGCGTGAAGGGCCTGTACCTCGTCAACGGCACGTACGGTCGCGCGTTCCGTACCGTGATGGGCAGCCGGCTCGTCGGGCGCACGATCCCGATGCTGCTCAAGCTCGTGCGGGCGCAGGCCGCGCTCGCGGGGCTCGCGACGAAGCGGCTCGCCGGTTCCAATGCGCTGATCGCGGCGATGAAGCGCGTGGGCCTTGTCAGTCAGTCGATCGACGTCGAGATCTTTCGCGCCGTCGCCGCCGGATTCCAGCAGGTCGACTGGGTGATCTACAGCGATCTCCTGAGCCGGCTCGACGAGCACGATGCCGAAGAGGTCCTCCCGAAGATCGGTGTGCCGACGACGATCGTCACCGGCGACAAGGATCTGATGACGCCGCCCTCGACCGCCGAGCACATGCACCGACTGATCGCGGGCTCGCGCATGGTCGTGATCAAGGGCGGCACGCACTACACGCCGGTCGAGTACCCCGCGATCCTCGTCGACGAGCTCCATCGCCTCCTCGAGCGAGTGCCCGGCTGGGGGAGCGCGGCATGACCGAATGCCCGAAGTGCAACGGGGCAGTCCTCGAGATCGACGTCAAGTGCCCGCACTGCGGTCACGCGATCGGCGCGACAGGTGCGCACCGCATGCTCGGGCAGGTCGTGCTCGGTCACTACGAGCTCGTCGACGTGCTGGGGCAGGGTGGCATGAGCGTCGTGTTCAAGGGCAAGCACAAGCTGACGGATCAGGAGGTCGCGCTCAAGATCCTCCCTCCCGAGCTCGCCGCACACAGCCAGGTGAAGGGTCGCTTCCTCGAGGAGGCAAAGGCACTCGCCGCGCTCGATCATCCGAACATCGTCCACCTCTACAACTTCGGGCAGGAGAATGGCTACTTCGTCCTCGCGATGCAGTACGTCCAGGGCCTCACCTGGGAGCGGATCATCCTCGAGAACAAGCGGCAGGAGTGGAAGGCCGCGGCGAAGGTCGCGGTCGACGTGCTGCGCGCGCTCGAGTACGCGCACGGGCGTGGCGTGATCCACCGCGACATGAAGCCATCGAACGTGCTCGTTCGCGCGCACGATGCGATGGGGACGGTGATGGACTTCGGCATCGCAAAGATGACGACGTCGACGAAGCTGACCGCGACGGGGCAGACGATGGGCACCGTGCGCTACATGTCGCCGGAGCAGGTGCGCGGACAGGAGGTCGACCTGCGCACGGATCTGTACAGCCTCGGCGCCACGCTGTACGAGGCGCTCACCGGCGACACGCCCTTCGACGGCAGCACCCACTTCGAGATCATGACGAAGCACCTGTCGGAGCCGCCGAAGCGGCCGTCGGTGCTCGGCATCGAGGTGCCGGAGATCGTCGAGGACGTGGTGATGCGCAGCCTCGCGAAGAAACCCGAGGATCGGTTCGAGAACGCACGCGAGATGCGCAAGGTCCTCGAGGCGGCGCTCCGCCAGGAGGACGTGGGGCTCGTCGAGACCCAGCGCCTCAATCGCGACATCCTGGGCGAGGCCCGAACGAAGCAGCAGACGCCGCCGGCATCACCGCGGGTCGCCACGGCGAGCGCGGGGGCGAGCCTCGCCGACGAGCTCGAGCCCGGCGCGACCGGCCCGGTGCCGAAGAAGAAGAGCAAGACGATGATGTGGGTCGTGCTCGGAGGCCTCGTCGTCGCGGGCGGAGCTGCGGCGACGATCGTGGTGATGAAGGGCGGCAAGCCGAACGAGCCCGAGGGCTGGACCTCGCAGATCACCGACGTGCCCGGCGTGACGATGGCCGCCGGAGGAGTGTTCGACGGGATCGTGGTCGAGACCTCCGGCAAGGTGACGCCGGAGGAGATCCACGCGAGCTACCTGAAGACCCTCGCTGCGGCGCGCACGTATGCTGGGAGCAGGAGCCTTCCGTTCTCCGATCCGAAGATCGCACAGATCGTCGCGGTGCCACCCACGCTGTTCTGCGACGCTCGAACGTACTCCTCGGGCACGGTCCCCCCCGAGTGCGGTGCGATCGTCGGCGCCGCGCGCTTCGTCGGAAGCAAGAGCGAGCACCGCCTCAGCGTGATCGCCGATCCGGCGCAGCTGCGCAGCGCGATGGTCTCTGCGCTGACCAGCGGCGTCTGCTACTTCGAGCCGTTCGACGAGAAGGATGCGGCGTCGATCGAGCATGCCGAGGACGTGTGCGTGATGATGCGCGACTGGAAGGCCTCCGAGCTCGGCGCCACCTCGCCGCCGGGAGGGGGCTCGGGCTCGGGCTCGGGCTCGGCTTCGCCGGCAAAGCCGACGAAGCCGAAGGGGAAAGCCGGGCGTTGAATTGACAACTCCGCGCGGACACACGAATAATCGCCCGCGGAGGGAGAATGTCCCGCACCGTTATCGCCGCGGTCGTCGCCGTCGTGATCGCCGCACTCACGGCGATCGCTTACTTCGTCACGTCTACTAGCTTCGA
This sequence comes from Deltaproteobacteria bacterium, assembly GCA_013813765.1. Taxonomy (GTDB): domain Bacteria; phylum Myxococcota_A; class Polyangia; order Haliangiales; family Haliangiaceae; genus JABFXX01. The sequence continues at coordinate 34,451 of JACCRC010000158.1, forward strand.
CCAGCGCGCAAAGGCAGATGCCGACGCCCAGCTCGTCCGCGCCTTCAGCCTGATCGGCAAGCTCAGCCAGCTCGGTGGCATCGATGTCGCTAACAAGGCGGAGCGGCTCGCGGCCATCCCCGAGTTCCACAAGGCGATCAAGACCGACAGCGAGTCCGAGCGGCAGTCGCAGGCGCGGATCGGTTTCCAGAGGTTCCTCGCGAAGACGGAAGGGACCAAGCCCGACATCATCGCGCTCGTCGACGCCACCGGCAACGTGCTGGCGATGAACGAGGTGCAGAGCGTCGTCGCGAAGCAGTGGAAGAACGACAAGGGCGAGTCGATCATCCCCGCGATCTCGGTCGTCCTCGGCAAGAAGGTCATCATCAGCGACTTCTGGGCGCAGGGTGACAAGGGCCTGATGCGGATCGGTGTCGCGCCCGTGATCGATCCGGACGCACCGATCAATCCCAAGGACGTCGAGGGCGTCTCGATCATCGGCGCGATCGTCGTCGCGTACGCGCAGACCGCGAAGGAGACGCAGCGCGACGCACAGGCGCTCGGCACCGAGCTCGCCTATATCGACGGGAAGCGCGTGATTGCCACGAGCTTCCGTCGGACCTCCGGCGACGAGAACACCGGCATGGCCAACGAGCTCGCCGCGCAGCTCGCATCGGGTGGGGTCGGCGACACCAATGCCAAGCAGCGGGTGACGATCGGCGACGCGAGCTACCTCGTCGCGACGGTGCAGATGCCGCGCTCCGCGACGAAGGACCTCCCGAAGGAGTACCCGCCGATCACCGCGGGCGCCGTGCTGCTCTCGCCGATCACCGATGGCGGTGGCACGGCGGGTACGCTGAAGCTGTTCATCCTGCTGCTCGGCGGCGGCGCGCTCGCGATCGCGCTGCTGGGCCTCTATCTCTCGCACCGCCGGCTGATCGCCCAGGTCGATCAGGTGGAGCAGGGCGTCACCGACATCATCAACGGTAACCTCGATCGCACGTTCCGCCCGGTCGGCGCGGAGCTCGACGGTCTGTCGAACGGTCTGAACGTCATGCTCGCGCGCCTGCTCGGCCGGCCGGAGCCCGGCGAGGAAGAGTTCGACGACGACGGCAACCCCATCGTTCAGGGCCGCGTCGAGTTCGAGGAGGGCGAGGACAAGCCTGCGGTCGATCCCGACATCGCCGCGCTCGCGCAGGAGTCGGAGCCCGACTACTACAAGCGCGTCTACACGGAGTACCTCGCGGCCCGCAAGGCGAGCGGCAACCCCGACGAGGTCTCGTTCGAGAACTTCATCGCGAAGCTCAAGGTCAACGAGGGCAAGCTGAAGGCGCAGTACCAGTGCCGCGCCGTGCGTTTCCGCGTCGTCACCAAGGACGGCAAGGTCACGCTGAAGCCCGTGCCGATCTTCGCCTGAGCCACGCGCGATGACTGTCCAGACCGGGCTTGCTCGTCTCGCCACCGACGGAAGCTCGCTGATCGCCGGCAAGCGGCTCGGGCTGATCGTCAACCCGACCGCCGTCGACACGGAGCTGCACCACGCGATCGAGCTCCTGACCGCGCGTCCCGATCTCAAGATCGCGGCGCTGTTCGGTCCCGAGCACGGTGTGCGCGGCGATGCGCAGGACATGATCGACGTCGCCGACGGGCATGACGCGCGCAGCGGGCTGCCGGTGCACTCCCTCTACGGCACCACGCTCGAGTCGCTGACGCCGACGCCCGCCATGCTCGAGGGCATCGACGTCATGGTCTACGACGTCCAGGACATCGGCAGCCGCTACTACACGTTCGTGTGGACGATGGTCCTCGCGATGCGTGCGTGCGCGAAGGCCGGCAAGGCGTTCTGCGTGCTCGATCGGCCGAACCCGCTCGGTGGCGTTCACGTGGAGGGGCCGCTGATCCAACCGGACTTCGAGTCGTTCGTCGGACTCGTGTCGTGCCCGAATCGCCACGGCATGACCGCCGGCGAGATCGCGCGGTGGCGTCATGACGTCGAGAAGCTCGATCTCGAGCTCTACGTCATCAGCATGCGCGGGTGGCAGCGCGACATGCGCTTCGATCACACCGGCCTGCCGTGGGTGATGCCGTCGCCGAACATGCCGACCACCGACACCGCGCTCGTGTACCCGGGGATGTGTCTCGTCGAGGGCACCGAGCTCTCCGAGGGCCGCGGCACCACGCGGCCGTTCGAGCTCGCGGGCGCGCCCTACCTCGACAGCCACAAGCTCGCGCACGCGCTGACGAGCATGGAGCTGCCCGGCGTGAAGTTCCGCCCCGCGGGGTTTCTTCCGCAGTTCCAGAAGCACGCGAGGCAAGCGTGCAACGGCGTGCAGATGCACGTCACGAACCCCGAGACGTTCCGCCCGTACCGCACCGGCGTCGCGTTCCTCAAGGCCTGCTACGACCAGAGCCCGGCGTCGTTCAAGTGGCGCACGAAGGCGTACGAGTTCGTCGACAAGATTCCCGCGATCGATCTGCTCGCGGGCTCGGCGGCGCTGCGCGAGGGCATCGAGGCCGGTGCGAGCCTGGACGACCTCTCGGCGCGGTGGCCGCGCGACGAGGGAGCGTTCGCCGAGGAACGCGCGGCGTATACACTGTACGAATGACGAGGGTCGCGCTGTTCGGGGGGAGCTTTAACCCGCCGCATGTCGCGCACGAGCTCGTCGCGCTGTACGTGCTCGAGACCCAGCCGGTCGACGAGCTTTGGTTCTTGCCCGTCTACCAGCACGTGTTCGACAAGAACCGCGGGCTGGCGCCGTTCGAGGATCGCGTCGCGATGTGCCAGCACCTCGCCGACGCGCTCGGGACTCGCGCGAAGGTGTCGCGTGCGGAGGAGGCGCTCGCCCAGCAACCCGGCTTTCAGGGCAGCCGCACGTTCGATCTGCTCGAGATGCTGACCGCCGCGGATCCCACGCTCGAGCTCCGCTGGGTCGTCGGTAGCGACATTCTCGGCGAGACCGACAAGTGGTACCGGTGGCCCGACGTGATCGCGCGCGCGCCGCTGATCGTCCTCGAGCGACCGGGCTATCCGACGCCGCCGGAGTACGTGCGCGGGCTGCCGATGCCCGACGTGTCGTCGACGCGGATCCGCGAGGCGCTCGCGGCGGGACGCGACCTGCGGGCCCTGTTGCCCACGCGAGTGTTGGAGTATATCGAGTCCCGGAAGCTGTACGCATGACCGGCACCGGCAAGAAGCCAAACCCCACCACGTTCGTCGTCGGAGCCGGTCCTGTTGCGACCGCGCTCGCCGGCGCGCTGCGCCTCGGCGGCGTGCCCGTGCTCGGGCTGTGGGCGAGGAAGCCGGCGGCGGCGCGCGCGGCAGGATCGACCGCGGGTGTCGCAGCGTTCTCGTCGGCACCGCCCGATATCCTGCTCGAGTGCGGCGTCGTGATCCTCGCCGTGCGCGACGCGGTGATCGGCGAGGTCGCGCAGATGCTGCTCGGCACCGGCCTCATCAACAAGCGCCACGTGATGCTCCACTGCGCCGGGGCGTCGTCGTCGGGCGAGGTGCTCGGCAACGTGCGCGATCAGATCGCCGGCGCGGGCACCATGCATCCGCTCTCGGCGATCGCCGATGGCAAGACGGCGATGCGCACGCTGAAGGGTACGGTGTTCGGCGTCGAGGGTGACGAGGTCGGCAAGGCCACTGCGAGCCGACTGGTCAGTGCGATGGGCGGCGTCGTGCTCTCGCTCGATAGCGCGCAGATGGCGAGCTATCACGCGGCCGCCGCGCTCGCGTCGAACTACGTCGTCGCCGCGCTCGATGCCGCGGCCGCCGTGCTCGCGGCGAGCGGTGTCTCTCCAGACGATGCGGCGCGCGCACTCGTGCCTCTCGCCGAGGGAGCGCTGCGTAATGTTTCCGCACATGGGACCACGGGCGGACTGACGGGGCCTATTCGACGTGGAGACGTCGAAACTGTTCAACGCCATCTCGATGCGCTGCGTGGACAACCCAACCTTGTCGAGATCTATCGCGCGCTTGCACGGCGCGCCTGCGAGATCGCCGGACGGATCGACGGACGAGACGCACCGGATCGCGCGGCCCTCGACGCGATCCGCGCACTCCTACAGTAGGGCTCGATCCGCCTCGTCGCGTCGGGTAGCATCGTTGTCGATGCGAGCCACGCAACTGCTGTCTACTGTCGTCCTCGCGGTGTTCGCGTTCGTCGCCACGGCCTCGGCCGGCGGCGGTAAGCGGGAGATCGTGAAGGACAAACCGAACCCTGCGTTCGCGGGCAAGATCATGCTCAGCGAAAAGCGGTTCCCCACCCAGGCGCCGAGCCTCGCCGCGTTCAACGCGAAGGTGCGCGCGCAGAGCAAGACGAGCTTCTACGAGGACAAGGAGAAGAAGGGCTGGAAGATCCAGGTCGCTGGCTTCCTGAAGGCCCCGCTCAACGACGTCGAGTACATGGTCAAGATCTACGAGGTCGGCCGCGGTCCGCAGCAGCTGATCGCCACGATCGAGCAGTACACCGACATGCGCGGTCAGACCTCGTTGATCACGAACATCCAGCTCGAGAAGAAGACGATCGGCGTGAACAAGCAATTGCTCATGACGATGGAGGCCAAGGGCCGCGTGCTCGCCTCGGGTCGCTTCAAGATTCTCGGCGAGGGCGAGAGGTTCAACGGCAAGGTGAACTTCTCCGAGGAAGAGGCCGCCGGCAAGGAAGAGTAGGAGTCGCTTCCGCCTCTACTTGCTCACGACGTCGACGTCGATCATGAAGACCGAAGCGGCCTCCGGCGGGAACACCCGCACGACGTAGCGCCCCGGTACCGGGAAGATGTGGCGGAAGGCGTACTTGCCCTTCGACTTCTTCGCCGGCGAGGCGGTCATGCCCGTGGCCGCACCGTGTGGATCCTCGACCGTGATCACGACGTGATCCGCCTCGAGCGGCCCGCCGATCGGATTCCACAGCTCGATGACAGTACTCACGGGCGTGCCGGCGACGATCGGATCGTGGAGCGTCACCCGCGTGGTCAGCTCGCCGTCGTCGGCGACCACGGTGCGGTGACCCGTGGCCACGCTCGGCTGCGTGGGATCGACCGAATCCGTCGAATCGTCCCCGCCTGACTCGCCGCCGGCGATCGCGACATTCGCGTTGCGGGAGAGCTTGAACGCGGCGAGACCCACGACGCCAAGCACGACCACGGCGGCGCCGCCGAGCACGATCCACCGCGAGGCACGCTGGCGCCGCGGCGCGGGGAGCTCGTCAAGGGTCGGCTGCGCGGTCCTGCGCTTTGCCCGTGGGGCGCGGTGCGTGGCGTCAGGCGTGCGCGAGCCGCGCTCGAGCCTGGATAGCGCTTCGTCGATCAGCTCGACGAGCTCGTCGGCGCTGCGCGGCCGGTCCTCTGGCTTCTTCGCCATCAGGTGCACGCACAGGTTGTCGATCGCCTCGGGCAGCTCCGGGTTGCGGTCGCTCGGCGCGGGGATCGGGCGACCGAGGTGCGCGAGCAACACCTCGAAGCCGGAGCCCTCGAACGGCGGCTTGCTGGTGACGAGCTCGAACAGGATGCAGCCGAGCGCGTAGAGATCCGCGCGGTGATCCACGACCTCGCCATGCGCCTGCTCGGGGGACATGTAGTGCGGGGTGCCGATGAGCCCGCCCGAGGTGAGGCGCGTCGCGTCCGCATTGCCGGGCTTGCAGACGGCGATGCCGAAATCGACGAGGGTGATCCGATCGTCGCCGTTCCGGTCGCGGCGCCACACGATGTTCGTCGGCTTGAGATCGCGATGCACGACATCGGTCGCATGGGTCTCCGACAGCGCGCTCGCGATCAGGCGCGCGATCTTCAGCGCGCGGAGCGGCGGCACGGGGCCGGTCTCGAGGATCCGATCGAGCGGCTCGCCGTCGATCAGCTGCATCGCGAGGTACGGACGGCCATCCGCGATCTCGCCGACTGCGTAGATCGCGACGACGCCGGGATGTGTGACCCGCGCGGCCGCACGAGCCTCGCGCGCGAACCGCTTCGCCATCACTGGATCCGAGGCGATCTCCGCGGTGGGGACCTTGATCGCGACCGGTCGATCGAGTCCGAGCTGACGGCCGCGGTATACGGTGCCGAACGAGCCGCCGCCGAGGATGGCCTCGACCACGAAGCCATCGATGGTCTTGCCGACCAGGCTCTTGCGCGCGGTCTCGGCGAGCGAGCTAGCCTCGGACGTCTCGGGGAGCACCGAGGTGACTGCAGCCGGCGCGAGGAGCGAGGTCGCCGCGGTGTCATCCACGAGCACGGCACCGCACTCGGGGCAGAATCGCCCCGACTCGTCGGTGTTGGTCGCGCACGCGGTGCACACGCGCATCCGGACAAGGTAGCAGTCAGCGGTATGCTCGGCCTCGTGATCCGCACCGTGTTGGCCGCGATCGTCCTCACGGCATCGACCGCGAGCGCCGGTGGGCTGCATCTTCCGTTACGTGGCGTACGGAGTCTGGAGCGGGCGGGGGCGCTCGTCGCCGGCGCGGAGGATGCCGACAGCCTGTGGCAGAACCCTGCCGGGCTCGGGCACCTCCGCGGCGACGGCAAGCGCGCGCTCCTGTTCGACGCGGCGTACGTCTATCAGACGGTCGACTACGTCGCGTTGGACGGAGCGACGGCCTCGAATCTTCAACCCGGCCATGGCATTCCCACGCTCGCCGGCGCGCTCGGTATCGGCGAGCGGCTCGTGATTGCCGGCGGGATGACCGCGCCCTATGACAGTGTCCATCGCTATTCCACCGAGGACACCACCGGCTCGATGACGTTCGTGATCACCGCGGGCGCCGCATATGCCGTCAACGATCAGCTGCGGATCGGCGCGACGCTGCAGAACCACGTCACACGCCTCTCGCACGTCCTGACGACGACCGCGTGCACCACGGCGGTCTGCGATCCCACCGACGCATCGCTCGCGATGCGACTCGCCGTCACGCAGAGCGATTACCTCGCGCCGGCGGGCTCGATCGGTATCCAGTACAACCCGACGCCGGCGGTCGCGCTCGGCGCCACGATCCAGAGCCCGGTTCGTGTCTCCGGGACCGGAACGCTCGCGGTGCAGATACCGACCGCGATGATGTTCTCGTCGGCGAGCGTGCGCGGCGACGCCGCTTCCCTCTCGTACACGCTGCCGCCGATGGTGCGCGCCGGCGTCGAGGTCCGGCCGCGCGCGGACCTCCGGATCGAGGTCGCGCTCGACATCGAGCTGTGGGGGATCCCCGACGCGATCACGATCGCACCCGACGGCGTGGCGATCGAGAACGTCACGGGCGGTCCGTATCCGCTCGCCGAGATCTCGATCGCGCGACACGGCAAGACATCGTTCGCGCCCTCGATCGGCATCGAGTGGCACCCGCGCTACATGATGTTCGGCGCGGGCTACGCGTACGAGACATCGGCCACGCCCGCCGGCGATGTCTCGCTGCTGTCCGTCGACAGCGCGAAGCACATCATCGGCTTCGGCGGCGGCTACGAGGCGGAAGGCTGGCAGATCGGCGCGGCCGTGGGCGTCGCGTTGCTGGCGGATGTCGACGTCTCGGTGAGCGACGCCGCTGTCCTCCAGCAGGCGCCGCTACGCGACCCGCCAACCACCGTGCCGATCAATGCCGGCCGGTACGAAAGTATGTTCATCGTCGGCGGCCTGAGAGCCGCTCGGCGATTCTGATTCAGGCGACAGCGCGCAGCGTCGCAGCAGCCTGCGGCGCGAGCGCGGTCTCGATCAGGGCCAGCGCGCGGTCGGTGCGCACGTTCAGCGCCTCGGTCGCGAGACCCAGGTTCGTGTGCATCTCGGCGGCGTCGAGGCTACCGAGCAGCGCGCTCCAGGCGAGGTCCGCGATCTCGCGGGCGTTCACCTGGCGGTAGATGCCGGCGTGAATGCCGTCGGCAACGCACGCTCCGATGTGGTCCTGGATCCGGCCGATGCCGGCCTGGACCGCCGCCACGACCTCGTCGGACAGCTGCGGGCGAACCGCGGGCTGCGCGAGCAGGCGGAGGATGCGCGGGCCTTCCGCGTCTCGCTCCGCCCACGTCACGAGGATCTTCCACGTGTCCCGAAGGCGCTTGCTGACCTCGACCTGTTCGCGGACCTGTCCCATCTCGACGTCGAACACCGTCAGGGTGTCCTCGACGAGGGAGACGTACAGGTCCTCCTTCGAACGGAAGTAGAGGTAGATGGCGCCGACGGACAGCTGGGCAGCGCGAGCGATCAACTCGATGGATGCGCCGGCGTAACCGCGCTCCGAGAAGACCGTGCGAGCGGCCTCCTGGATGCGACGGCGGCGGGCCTGGCGCTCCTGGGCCTTGCGTTCTTGAGCGTTCGTCATGGGGGCGATGTAACGTCTATGACGCGCCTCGTCAAGAGACGTTTTGTAGCAGGCGATTACCGCATAGATTCCGTCGCGTTACATAGCGATACCCCAGCGCGTATATTACTGTATTCCTTGGCTTTCCAAAGCTGACTCACGTTTCACCTTTAAGCAGCTTCAGCTTTTTGGGGATCCGAATTCGTTCTCGAGCGTCCTAGAGACGATGACCCCGAACGCCCCGAACCAGGCGCATCGCGTCCGTACGACCTTCGTACTTGGCGCTGCCGGCGCGACCGTGATCGCGGCTCTCCTCTTGACCGGCCGGACGGCTGTGCGGACCGCCGAGCCTGTCGCCGCGAGCGACGACGGCATCGCGCTGACGGCGAAGTTCACCTCGACGAAGCTGCTCTCGACCCAGGTCGAGCAGTTCATCGCCGTCTCGATCACCACGCCAGGCGCGACGAGCCAGGTACGGCCGCCGCTCTCGGTCGCGGTCGTGATCGATCGCTCGGGCTCGATGTCCGGCGAGCCGATGGAGAACGCGAAGGCGGCCGCGGCCCGCCTCGTCGGCGAGCTCGGCCCCGACGATGCGTTCACGGTCGTCACGTACTCGTCGGGCGACGAGGTCGTGTACCCGATGAACCGCGCCACCGCAGAGCACAAGGCCGCGGCGCGCAGTGCGATCAACCGCATCTACGACGACGGCGGCACGTGCATCTCGTGCGGCCTCACCCGCGGTGCGGGCGAGCTCGCGCGCTCGCCGATCAGCGGCGGCCTCCAGCGCATCGTGCTCATCTCCGACGGTCAGGCGAACGAGGGCATCTACGACCGCAGCGAGCTGGCGCAGCTCGCGGCGAACACCGCGGCGCGCGGCGTGTCCATCACCGCGCTCGGCGTCGGCCTCGACTTCGACGAGGTCACGATGCAGCGGATCGCCGAGGTCGGCCGAGGCCGCTACTACTTCGTCGAGGACACCGCGCAGCTCGCGCAGATGTTCTCGCGCGAGCTCGGGGGCCTCGCCGATACGGTCGCCGCCGATGTTCGACTGCTCGTCGATGGCGGCCCGGGCGTGAAGATCGTCTCCGCGATCGGATACCCGATGGAGCAGCAGGGCGACTGGACGATCGTCTCGATTCCGGACCTCCGCGCCGGCGAGACCCGCAAGGTCGTGCTCCGCGTGACGTCGACGTCGGACTCGCTCGCGGTCGGCAACGTCCAGCTCGGCTGGCGCCGCGTCTCGGACGGCTCGAGCCGCCGCGCGACCGCCGTGGCAGAGGCCGAGATCGTCGACAATCAGGCGGAGGTCATCGCGAACATCGATCGCGGTGCGATGCAGGCCGTCGAGGAGGCGCTGTCTTCCGAGGCGCTCGACCGCGCGACCACCGTGTACGAGTCGCAGGGCTACGACGCCGCGAAGCGCGTCCTGCAGGAGCGCGTCGACCAGATGAACCAGAACGCGTACGTGCCGGCGGCGGCCCGCGCGCGCATCGAGGCGGCGACCACCGAGGCCGCCGACAGCTTCCGCGCCGAGCCCGCCGCGAAGGCGAAGAAGGTGTCGCGCGTGAAGGCCTACGAGCTCGCGCAGTAAGAATTCCGTATTCCCTGTTCCAACCGGGAACCGGAATTCAGAATTCTTACGGAGCGAGATCCGCGAAGCTGACCTGCAGCTCGCGCGTGATCAGCACCGCGGTCTGCGGCGGCACGTCCTCGAAGCCGTCCTTCGGATCGCCATCGCCGCCCGAGAGGGCGAGGTAGCCGCGGAACGAGTCGTCGCGCTCGCCGCGCTCGCCCGTGACCGTCAACCGGCGCAGGCGCAGTGGCTCGTCGAGGTGCGCGAGCACCATCGAGCGGCCGTTCGTGAGCGCGACGTTGCCGAGCTTCACCGTATCGACCGACCCGATGCGTGCGAGCTCGGCCTTGACGAGCTTCAGCGTGGCGGAGAGCGCGCGGCGCTGCGCGGCCGGTGAGAGGTTCGCATCGTCGATGTTGCCCTCGTCGTGCAGCATCGCGAGGAAGACGTGGAAGATCAGCTCCGCGGGCGTGCGGCCCTTCAGGTTGCGGCGCAGGTACTCCGGGATGTGCTCGAGCAGGCGCAGTGCGCTGCCATCGAGGGCAGGGGACATGGTCTGCGCGTACATCCAGCGGCGGAACCGGAACGGCGGCGTGCTGTCCGTGCCGGAGAAGCCGTCATCACCGACGGCCTGCGCGATCGCGCAGTCGGTCCGGATCTCGAGGAGTGGTGAAGCGAGGTCGACGGGCGCGCCGCTCGACTTCGGCGTACGGACGAGCAGGACGTCGCCGCCCTGCACGTAGCCCAGGCCCCATCGATTCACCGGCGGCTGGGCGACCAGCGCAGCGCGCACGGGTTCCAGCGCGGCGGTCAGCCGCTGGGGTTGGTTGCACATGCATGCGAAGAGCTTCATGGGTGAGACTCCGCAGCGGCCGGACGAGAACCGTCCCTGTCGCGCTGCCGACGGTCATCGATCGTCAAGGAACACGCCTCCACACCCGCCACGAACAGGTACGAGTATACGGCTCCCCTGTGATCGCGCCAATCTCGGTGTTGATAGCGGTGCAGATCAAGCGCTTGCGAGGGCGCGCGACAGCTCCGCGAAGACTCTGCCGCGCTCTACCTCGTTGAACACCTCGTGCTTGAGGCCCACGAGGTCGTGATACGTCGCACCCTTCACCTTGTTCGCCACGGCGCGCGACCGAGCCGGATCGACGAGCGGATCGGCCCCGCCGACGAGCCAGGTGGTCGGTACGGCGATCCGGTGGGCGTTCGCGTCGACGAACGCCTGTGCCTTCGACGATTCGACGAACCAGCGAGCGTTCGCGGTCGGGAAGTTCAGCTTGTCGGCCGCGTGCTCGGCACGCTTGGCCGGGTCGTTCGTCAGCTGGTCCGACTGGATGCCGCTCGGCTGATTGAGCTTCGGTGCGATCCGGCTGGCGATCCGTCCGAGCAGCTTCTTGTAGCCGGGCACCGGGAGCTTGGTGCCGAGAAACGGCGACGACACGATCGCGGTCTTCACCTGCGGCGGGTTCGCGCTCGCGAGCGCGTACAGCACGATCAGGCTGCCGTGCGAGTGACCGAGGAGCACCGCGGGCGCACCGTCGGGGACCAGCCGCTTCGCGGCGGCGATCACCGCGTGCAGATCGGAGACGTACGTGTCGAACCGATCGATGTAGCCGCGCTCGCCCGGTGACTTGCCGTGGCCGCGACAGTCATACGTCACCGCAGTCCAGCCCGCCTTGACGATCACGTTCGCGACCTCGTGATAGCGGCCGCAGTGCTCCGCGTAGCCGTGCGTGACGACGACGACGCCTTTCGGCGTTCCCGCGGGAACGAACGTCTCCGCGTAGAGACCTCCGATCGTCGGCGTGCTCGTTGGGTTGATCGGTCCTGGCAACTCGCTCATGCGGCCGTGTTGTATCGCGATCGGGATCGGCATCGTGGTTGACCGGTCTCGAATGCGCGAGGTAGGGTCCGCCGGGTGGTGGGTAACGTCTGTCGATCGCTCGCGATTTTGATCGCAGTAGCGAGCGCAGGCTGTCCGGGCCCCGAGAAGAGCGTGAAGAAGAGCCAGACTCGGCTCGATCTCGCGAAGGACTTTCTCTCGAAGCGACAGCTCGAGGCGGCGGAGAACGAGGCGAACAAGTCGATCGCGCTGAATCCATCGAACGACGAGGCCTATAACGTCCGCGGCCTCGTCTCGATGCTGCGCGCGATCGAGACGCAGCGGACGCTCGAGATCGATGCGTGCCTGACCGGCGTCGACGCGGAGGCGACGCGCAAGGATCTCGACCGGTTCCTCCAGAACGCCGACATCGACTTCAAGAAGGCCACGGTCGTCGCTCCGGATTACGGCGAGGCCTGGTCGAATCGCGGCGTCGTGGCGAACCTCATGGAGGAGTACCCGACGGCGGTGACGTACCTGACGAAGGCGCTCGAGAATCCGATCCGGCTCATGAGCCCCGGGCTCTCCCGGTCACACCTCGCGTGGGCTCTCTTCCACCAGCAGAAGTACGTGGATGCGGCGAAGGAGCTGCGCACCGTCCGGCAGTTCGATCCGAACATGTGCGTGGCCACTTATCGGCTCGGGCGGGTTTACTTCGCCAGGGAAGAGTGGGACAAAGCGGCGGAACTGTTCGAGACGGTGTCGAATGACCCGTCGTGTGGGTCGCAGGAAGCCAGCCTCTACCTGATGAAGACGCGGATGCAGCAAGGGCTTGTGGATGACGCGCGGCGCGCGCGTGACGCATGTCTGAAGATCTCTCCGCAGAGCTGTGCAGCTTCGAAGTGTCGCGCCGACGGTGGCGCACTCGGGCAGGGGCATCCGTAGGGAGCTATGGAGCGAAGAGTGATCGAAGTCGCCACACCAACGAGCGCCTCGAACAAGCGCACCGTGGTTGATCCGAAGATGAGCCTCTCGCTGTGGTTGCGCGCGGGGCGTGCGAACAAGGGACTGTCTCTCCTGGACGTCGCGAAGATCACGAAGATCCAGTCGCGGATCCTCGAGCGCCTCGAGGCAGGCAAGCTCGACGGACTTCCGGCCGAGGTGTTCGTACGCGGCTTCGTTCGGAGCTACGCGCGCTGCTGCGGTCTCGACGAGACCGAGACGCTCGCGCGATACAGCCTCGCTGCTGGTGCGCCAACCGCACCCACGGCGGCTGCTCGTGCGCTCGTCGATTCGATGTCCGAGCTCGCGCCGATCACGGCAACGCGTGCACCGAAGCTGCTCGGTGACGTGGAGCTCGCTGCGGGGAGTATCCAGGATCTGCCGAGGGCAACGCAGGAGATCGTCGTGGAGACGTTCCTGCCGGAGACCGTCGAGGCTGCACCGAGTGTCACGAGTGTCGTAGAGCCAGCGATCGAAGCGATCGTCGAGCCGATCGTCGAGCCGATCGTCGCCGAGCCGATCGTCGCTGCACCGTCGACGAAATCGAAGAAGGGCAAGAAGAGCCGCGGCAAGAAGCGCAAGGAGATCGCGTCGGGGACGCCGTCTGCGCCGTTGCCGGTCGTGTCGATCGATGCTTCGGCAGCGCCGTCGGTTCTCGAGCCGATCATTGCCGAGGGCTCGACCGCCACCCCGGCCACGATCGAGCACGCCGACGTCATCGCGACGGACCTGATTTCGGCGGAGCCGATCGAGCCGGTGGAGACGTGGTCTCCGAAGATGCCGCCGACGATGCCGAGCGTGCCGTGGCGCCGCCCGGTGTCGACGCTGATGTCGAAGGCTCCGTCGGTGATCGTTCCTACGATCGTGATCGACGATGCGGATCCGGACAGCGCCGAGCGCGAGATCGAAGATCGCGTCGCCGCGAAGGAGCCCACGCGCCGCTCGTTCCTGCCGCCGATCCTGCTCGATCGCGAGGACCGCTCCGCGCGCCAGGGTGGGCTGACGCTCGCCGTGATCATCCTCCTGATCGCCGCGACGCTGACGCTGTCGTACCTGATGCGGCGGCCGAGCTCGACCGGTGACGGCGTCACGCTGAACGTCGACGAGACCTCGCAGATCGTTGCCTGATCTAGGCGACCTCGGAGTCGTGCTGAAGACCGCGCCGCTGCGCGAGTCGGATCTGCTCGTCACGCTGTACACCGAGACGCACGGCAGGATCACCGCGGTCGCGCGCGGTGCACGGCGCTCGCAGAAGCGGTTCGCCGGTGGATTGCAGCTGCTCGTGCTCGGGAGGTTCCAGCTCGGGCGGCGCCCGCGCGGTGATCTGTGGGCGCTCGAGGGCGTCGACATCGTGCGCGACTGGACGCAGCTCGCGAGTGATGTCGTCGCGGTCGCGCACGCGAGCTACGTCGCAGAGCTCGTCGGAGCGCTGCTGCCCGCGGAGGTGCCGGATGCGGATGCGCTCGCGATGGTCATCGCGCTGTGGGACAGCCTCGCGGAGGCGGGTCCATCCCCTGGAGCGCTTCGCGCCGTCGAGCTCGCGCTGCTGGATATCGGCGGCCACCGGCCAGCGCTGGACGGGTGCGCCGCGTGCGGAAACAACGAGCTCGGAGCCGGCGCCGTGTTCGATCCATCCCGCGGCGGTGCGATCTGCCGATCCTGTGCCGCCGGCAGTCGCGGGGCCGGAATTCGCCCGCTCGATCCGGCCACACTGGCGTACCTCCGAGAGGTCGCCGTCCTGGGTGCTCCGGGGGCGGCGCGCGCCGTCGACACGGATCCCCGGTTCGCGCCTTCCGATCGGACCGCGGCCCGCGATGCGATGATCGCGATGGTCCAGCAGCTCGTCGGAAAGCCGCTCCGAAGCCTGGAGTTCATCGCGAAGCTCGGCGCGGCGGGGCGCCGGAACGAGCGCGAGGGTTCGTAGTATGATGGCGAGCATGGGACGCCGGATCGCGCTCGTGGGGCTTGCTGCGCTCGTTGCCTTGCCGCAAGCAATGGCGCAGCCCACCGAACCCGACATCGAGATGGAACCGGGCGACGCCGGAAGTGGCAGCACCGCGCCAACGCCGGCGCCACCGCCGCCGCCGGACGATGCGCCGCCCGCGCCCGTGGTCGTTCCCAAGGATCCCAAGCTCGCGAAGAAGCTACAGACCACCGCGCAGCAGCTCGAGAAGAAGGGCGACTACAGCACGAGGAAGAACAAGCCCGACGAGGCGAAGGGCCACTACGAGGCCGCGCTGAACGCGTACACGAAGGCGGTCGAGCTCGCCGACGACGCGGGCGTGCTCGCGATGCGCTACGAGCTGGGCATCGTGCTCGACAAGCTCGGCAAGCACGACCTCGCCGCGATCCAGATGCGTACGGTCGTGAAGGCGCAGACCGCGATCAAGCCCGACATCCTGAAGAAGGCGACGGCGAAGTACGACGAGCTGTCGATGAAGATCGGTCTCGTGACGCTGACGGTGAACACCGAGGGCGCGACGATCTCGCTGAACGGCGTCGAGATCGCAAAGTCGCCGCTGCCCGAGCCGCTGGTCTTCATGCCCGGCACATACACGCTGTCGTTCGCCGCGGACGGCTATCAGCCGAAGGACTCCGAGATCAAGGTCGAGGAGGGCTCCGAGACGGAGCGCGCGATCGAGCTCGAGCCGATCAAGATCGTCGTCACCCCGATCACCACCGAGCCGGAGCCGACGGTGCCCGACGTGAAGCCGAAGGAGCCCTCGCTGCTCCCGGTCTACGTGGGCGGTGGCCTCACCGTCGCGCTCGGCGTCACCGGCATCATCACGGGCATCATGGCGAAGTCGCAGCACTCGACCTACGTTGCCGGCGACTCGACGAAGGTCGAGCGCGACGACGCGAAGGCCAATGGGGAGACCCTTGCCAACGTCACGGATGTTCTCCTCATCAGCGCGGTCGCCGCGGGTGGGTTCACCGCCTACTGGTACTTCTTCAAGTACAAGCCGGCGAAGAGGAAACAGGGGGAGCAGCCGAGCGGTCCGGGGCGGCGGGCTCCAAATGCGCCAGACATCTCCAAGGTCGACGTGGTGCCGTGGGTCCAAACCACCGGCGGCGGCTTCAGCGTTCTAGGATCCTTCTAAGCCGTTCCGGCAGCTCGTTCGTTCAGGAGATTCCATGGCAAATCCAGGGTACCCGCAGCAACCGATGGGACAGATGCCTCCGATGGGCCAGCCGCAGCCGGCTGTTCCGCAGCCCAAACCCAAGGCCGAGAAGCGGGGCACCTCGAAGCTGGTACCCGTCGTGGTATCGGCCGGCCTCGCCGTCGGCACGTTCTGCGGCCTGCTGTTCGGCGTTGGCCTCGGCGAGGAAGCGACGGCGTCGCCGTCTAGCAGCGAGACCTCGAAGGCCGACGAGAAGAAGGACGACACGACGCCCGCGAAGGCCGAGCCCGCGAAGGTCGCATCGACCGAGCCGGCGAAGACCGAGCCGGCGAAGACCGAGCCGGCGAAGACGGAGCCCGCGAAGACGGAGCCCGCGAAGACGGAGCCGGCGAAGACGGAGCCGGCGAAGACCGAGCCCGCGAAGACCGAGCCGGCGAAGACGGAGCCGGCGAAGACCGCGGTGCCTGCAGTGAAGAAGGCGAAGCTGACCGTGGAGCTCATGCCGGCCGCGGTCCCCGGCACGAAGATCACCGTCGACGGCAAGGCGATCGACGGCAACTCGATCGATGTCGACCTCGGCAAGGACGGGAAGAAGTCCGTGAAGATCGTCGTCAAGGCGAGCGGCTACAAGACGGTCGAGCAGAAGGTCGACCTCGACGGCGACATCGCCGTGAAGATCGATCTGGTCAAGCGCCCGGTGTCGACCACGCCGGCGGCGCCGAAGCCGCCGAAGAAGAAGCCGCCCGGTGGTGGCGGCCTCATCGACATCTAGCGCTCAACCTTTAACGGCACCGGCGGTCAAACCGCCGACGAGATACTTCTGCAGCACGTAGAACGCGATCATCACCGGCACGCTGGTGACGACCGCGCCGGCTGCGAACAGGCCCCAGTTCGCCGAGAACTCGGTGACGCTCGACTGGATCAGCACAGGCAGCGTGTACCGCGTCTGGTTCGTCATGAACGTCGACGCCATGATGAACTCGTTCCACGCGGTCATGAACGAGAACAGCGCGGTCACCGCGATCGCGGGGCGTGACAGCGGCAGGATGATCTTCACGAAGATCATCCATGGCGATGCGCCGTCGATTCGCGCTGCCTCCTCGAGCTCGCGCGGAAGCGAATCGAAGTAGCCCTTCAGCGTCCACACGCAGAACGGGATCGCGGTGGTCGAGTACACGAGCACGAGGCCGGCGATCGAGTTGAGCAGGCCGAGCTTGTTGAGGATCACGTACAGCGGTAAGAGCAGCAGCGTCGCCGGGAACATCTGGACGACGAGGAACATCGTCAAGCCGGTCTTGCGCCCGGGAAATCTGAACCTCGACAGCGCGTACGCGGCGGTGCACGACACCGTGACGCCGACGACGGTGGTCAGGAGCGCGACGACGATCGAGTTGAACGCGTGGCGCAGGAACAGCAGCTCGCCGTTCGCGCCGCGCGTGGTGAACAGCTCCTGGAAGTGCTCGGTCGTGAACGCCGTCGGCACCGGTGAGGCCGACAGCGCGAACTGCGTGCCGGGCTCGAACGCCTTCTTGCAGACGAGCATCACCGGGTACAGCACGATTGTGGTGAGCAGCACGAGCCCGACGTAGGTCAGGACGCGCAGGATAGGGCGGGGGGCGCGGTTCACGAGGCGTCTCCCTTGCTGCGCACGAGGCGCGCACCGAACACCGTCCAGAGCAGGAGGATGAGGAAGATGATCGTCGCGTAGGCGGCGGCCATGCCGTAGCGCTCGCCACGCTCGAAGGCCCAGCGATACGCATCCGTGACGAGGATGTTCGTCGCGCCTCCCGGCTGTCCTGCGGACACCAGGTAGATGACGTTGAACATGTTGAACGTCCAGATCGAGCCGAGCGCGACGGCAGGACCGAGCGCGGGGCGCAGGTGCGGCAGCGTGATGTGGCGGAACCGCTGCCACGCACTCGCGCCGTCGACCGACGCCGCCTCGTACAGCTCCTTGGGAATCGACTCGAGTGCGCCGATCGCGACGACCATCATGAATGGAAAGCCGAGCCACGTGTTCGTGATGACGTTCGCGGAGAACGAGCTGGCCCACGACGAGAACCACGACACACCGTCGAGGCCGAACCAGTGAAGCAGCGAGTTGATCGCGCCGTACTCGCCGGTGAACATGCCCTTCCAGATCAGCGCGGTGATGTAGTTCGGCACCGCCCAGGGCAGGATGAACAGCATCCGCCACAAGCCCTTGCCCCGGAGCCACCCCCGCGAGAGCACGAGCGCGAGCGCGACACCGATCGTGACATGGAACGCGACGTTCGCGATCGTCCACAGGACCGTGACGCCGAGGATGAACCAGAAGTTGAGTGGATCATCGAGCGGGCGACCACCGCCGGAGAGGATCTCTCCGAAGTTGTGGAGGCCGACGAACGACCACGTGCCGTGGTGGTGGTCGTAGAAGCCGAGCACGAGCCCGATCACGAACGGCGCGGCTACGAGCACGAGCATCGAGACCGCGGCAGGCGCGAGGAAGCTGAGCGCGGTGCGGTGAAGACGCATGCCCCTCGCGAACCGATCGGTGAGGTTCGCGGACTGTGCGAGCGCGAGCGCGAGACCGACGAGCACGATCGCGGTCGCGGCGATCCACGAGTGCCAGAGCACGCACGGGATCGCGAGCGTCGCGATGCCGGCCGCGCTACCGACCCGCGCGGCGCGGCCACCGATGAGCACACCGGCGCCGGCAAACGCGGCGCCGAGGCCGAGCACGCCGATTAACACGAGCAGGGGATACGGCGCGGGACGTGCGGGCGGTGTCAGCGCCATCGCGAGGCCGTCACGCACGGGCACGACGGCGAGCGCGCGGCCGCTGCCATCGGAGAGCAGCTTGGTACGCAGTACGCGCGCGATGTCGAAGCGCGTCGCGGC
Source organism: Deltaproteobacteria bacterium (assembly GCA_013813765.1). GTDB lineage: Bacteria > Myxococcota_A > Polyangia > Haliangiales > Haliangiaceae > JABFXX01. The sequence continues at coordinate 53,108 of JACCRC010000158.1, forward strand.
GTCGAAGAACAGCTTGTCGTCGACGGTCGCACCGGGTGCACCGGCCGCGAGCGGGCGCCACGCGCCGCCGGCATCGCGGATCTGGCGCGTCTTGAGATACGGCCGCTTCGGCGACGGTGCCGCGGGGCCGACGATCACCACGCGGACATCTGGCAGCGAGCGGCCCGAGGC
>JACCRC010000159.1 GCA_013813765.1 Deltaproteobacteria bacterium
GGATCGAGGAGCGCACCGACGCCGGCCTGTACCTTCCGGCCGGCGCGAAGGAAGCGAACGACGACGCGTTCTACGGCAAGGTGATCGAGGTCGCGCGCGATCGGCCGACCACGGATCAGGCGACCGAGAACGTCTCGGGTGTCCCTCACGGCGCGTTCGTGCTGTTCCGCAAGGAAGCCGGTGTGCGTGTGCCGTGGGATGATCGCTTGCGCCTCATCGACGTGAAGGACATCCTCGCGACCGTCGAGGAAGTCTCACCCGACGAGGCGCACTGATGTCATCTCCACCGCCGCGAACGAAGATCCCCGCACTCTCCGAGCTGTCGCTCGAGCTCGAAACACCGCGCCTCACGTTGCGGCCGGTGCGCGCCACCGATGTCGACGACCTCTGGCCGTACGTGTCGGATCCTGCATTTCCGAAGCAGATGAGCTGGGCGGCGCACACGCAGAAGTCGGAGACGCTCGAGTACCTCCAGAGCGTCGAGAAGAGCCTCGCGGACAACACCGGGGCGGACTGGGCGATCGTTCACGGTGGCAAGGTCATCGGAAAGATCAGCCTCGACTCCATCCGCTGGGAGTTCCGCGCGTGGCGCATCGATCGTGCGGAGCTCGGCTACTGGCTCGCGCCCGAGCTGTGGGGGAAGGGCCTCATGACGGAAGCGGCGCACCGCGTGCTGGTCTTCGCGTTCGACGAGCTCGGGCTGCACAAGATCACCGTCGGCTGTTTCGACGACAACAAGCGCTCGCGCCGGGTGATCGAGAAGCTGGGGTTTCGACACGTCGGGACGCTCGAAGATGACGTCTGGCGCGATGGCGCGTGGCACACGCACCTTCGCTACGAGCTGACCGCAGCGCGGTGGTCCGACGTCACGACGACGATGCCGATCAGTAGACCTCACCCGACTTGATCCTGGAGATCATCGTGGTCAGCGCCGCGCGAGCGGCATCGTCGCATTCGACGATCTTGACGCCGAAGCCGGTCGGGAACTTGTCGCTCTCGGCGCTCCCGGACTCGACGACGCGGACCACGACGACCTTGCAGGCGACGTGCTGGTCGAAGTCGTAGAGCTCGAGGTGCAGCGTGGATCCGACCTTGATCGGATAGGCCCGGGCCACCTTGGTGTAGAGAAACAGGCCGTTCTCCGAGAGGTCGCGGGTGCGAAACACCAGCTCCTGTCCATCGGCGCCTGACACCTTGACGAAGGCGTCGACGGCGACGCGCTCGGCCCCACGCTGAGAGGTCATGAACCGACGATAGACGATCGCCGCGCGGCGGTCATGTGCACCGAGGGATTCGCCGTGGTAACTTCGCTCGCTAAGGCACGGAAACCCATGGACGTTCGCTGCGAGAAGTGCCAGACCGAGTACGAGCTCGATGAAGCGCGGCTCAAGCCCGGTGGTGTCACCGTCAAGTGCACCAACTGCGGGCACATGTTCAAGATCCGCAAGCGGTCGAACACCAACGTCGGCGTGCCGTCGGTGGTGGGAACGCCGCCCTCGGGCCCGACCGACCGCACCCGTGCGCCCTCCGCCCGGCCCGCCGGGGCTCCTCGCGCGGACTCGATGCTCGACGACGCGGCGAACAAGAGCGGACCCACCGGCGAGGAGCGCCAGTGGCTGATCCGGCTCGAGAACGGCGAGCAGAAGAGCTGCCGCGAGCTCGCGAATCTCCAGCAGTGGATCGTCGCCGGCGTGGTCACGCGCGAGTCGCTGATCTCCCGCACCGGCAAGACGTGGAAGCGCCTCGGTGACATCGCCGAGCTCGCGCAGTACTTCACGATCGCCGACGAGGCGCGCTCGCAGCGTCAGGATCGCAGGACCAAGGAGACCGGCAAGCCGGCAGGGAACCCGGTGCAGGGCACGATGCTCGGCCTCGGCGTGACCGCGCAAGGCGGGAAGATCCTCCCCGACGACGAGGACAGCCACGACGGCCGCACCACCGGCAACTTCCCAGCGCGCGCGAAGACCACGCCGCCGCCGTTGCCGGTCAGGGCCGAGGCACCGAAGCGTCCGGCGACGCAACCCCCGCCGCCGCCGGGCTCCTACAACAAGAAGCCGCCGTCGTCAGCACCGATGCCTTCCGGGGCCGGCGACGCGGGGCGTCCGTTCAGCGGAGCGTCCGCCGCGCCGTCCATCCCGGTCTCCAACCGCAGCACCGCTGCGTGGGCGACCGATGGCACAGCGCCCGCCGAGGCCGCGAGCGAGTCCGGGCCCTCCGGTCCGTTCGGTGGACGGATCAAGGCGAGCGCTTCTGCCGAGCCCGCGTTCGCAGGCCGCGTGCGCGTGATGCCCGGCGACGAGGACGCGTTCAAGACCGGCCCGACGGCCGCGGATGCCGACGACGACGACGACATGCTGCCCGCGCGCCGAGGCTCGCGCGGTGGCGCGTGGCTGCTCGTGATGGCGTTGCTCGTGATGGGCGCCGCCGCCGGTGTCGTCTACGTGTTCGTGATCCGGAAGCCGGCGACCGAGGAGGCCTCGAAGCCGCCGGTCTCCGACGCTGCCGTGGCCACGGTCGCGCCGGATGCAGCGGTGGTCACTCCGATCCCCGAGGTGGATGCCGCGGCCGTCACGCCGCCGGTGCAGTCGCCGCTCGAGCTCGCGCGTGCAGAGCTCGGCGCGGATCTCGACCTCAAGCTGCGCGATGCGCTGAAGTCGCTCGACGGGAACACGGAACCCGGAGCCGAGGCGCTGCGGGCGCACATCGGGGCGCAGATCGCTCAGGGCCTGCTCGATCGCGCGAGCGTCACCGCCGACAAGAGCGAGGCGGACAAGCTGAAGAAGGAAGCGAAGACCATCGTCATCGACGCCGCGCCCGCCGCGCAGCGAGCGTACAAGGCCGCACCCGACGACGCCGCCGCGAACCTCGCGATGGCCGAGGTGCTGCGCCTGCAGGGCAAGCCGCTGAAGGACCTCAAGCGCTACCTCGACACCGCGAAGGCGAACGCGTCGCCGGAGATGAAGCGGGACGTCGCGCTCGCCGAGGGCCTCGTGCTCGCGCGCGATGCGAAGCACGAGGACGCGAGGGGCATCTTCTCCTCGATCGACACGGGCGACGACAAGCTCGAGACCTCCGGCGATGTTCGTGCGCGGTTCCACCTCGCGCTCGCCGCCTACATGATGAACAAGCCGCTCGACGCGAAGCCCCTGAACGATCAGGTGCTGGCGGCGCAGCCCGAGCACGCGGGGGCCAAGGCGCTTGCACTCAGGCTCGAGTCGACGGTGGCAAAGACCGATCCCCTGCCGCCCGAGGATAAGCCTCCGACGGGCACGGGCCCGGGTTCCGCCGCCACGAAGCCGAACCCGGGCAACGGCACCGACGTCTCCACGGGCGGCAGCTACGATCAGCTGCTCGCGCGCGCGAACAAGCTCGCCGATAGCAACTGCGCGAAGGCGACCGAGCTCTATCAGAAGGCGCTCGAGCAGAAGCCGAACGGCGTCGAGGCGCTCACCGGGATGGGGTACTGCCACATCGATGCGAAGCAGTTCGCGAGCGCGTTCTCGAAGTTCCGCGCGGCGCTCGCGGTGTCGAACCGCTACGAGCCCGCGCTGTGGGGCGTCGCGGAGGCGTACTCGCAGCAGGGCCGGAAGGAGCAGGCGCTCGAGTCGGTGAAGGCGTACCTCGAGATCTATCCGAACGCGCCGAAGGCCGTTCGCGCGCTCGAGCGTCTCGGTGGTGCGGGTGCCGGCTCGGCAGCGCCACCGCCCGAGAAGCCGCCTGAGAAGCCGCCTGAGAAGCCTCCGGAGACGGGGCCCACGCAGACGCCCGACAAGCCGTCCGAGAACGGCGCCGGTAGCGGCTCCGGCTAGTGCTATGAACGGGCACATGGGTGCCCGTCACAGCCTCGCTCTGTCCTTGCTCGCCCTCGCGGCGTGTCCTAGCAACCGCTCGCGCCTCGACACCGTCGAAGCGAAGGGCAGCGGGTCCGCCGCCAACGATCCGTGGTCGTCCTCCACGGCGAAGGTCGACACCGACAAGAAGGACAACGGGGGCGGTGCGCTCGACGGCGTGGATCTGAAGGACATGCTGTCGAAGGTCGCCGAGGCGATCGAGAAGCCGGGACCGTACGAGGCGCCCGAGAAGTCGGCTGACTTCGACGAGACGAAGCCGCACTGGGGCGTGATGAAGGTGTCGGGCGACATCGTCGAGCGCGAGGCGTTCTCGCTCACCGGCGGTGGCCGCGGCACCGAGCTGCGCACCGTGATCGACCGACTCCGCGCGCTCGCGAAGGACGACAAGCTCACCGGGCTGCTCCTGCGCCTCGGCAGCGTCGACGTCAGCCTTCCCGATGTCACCGAGCTGCGCGCCGCGATGCGCGACTTCCGCGCCACCGGCAAGAAGCTGGCCTGCCACACCGAGGATGCGTCGAACTCGGGCTACCTCGTCCTCTCCGCGTGCGAGGTCGTCGGCCTCGCTCCGCTCGGTCAGGTCGCGATCACCGGTCCAGCAGCGATGCCGATCCACGTGAAGCCGCTGCTCGACAAGCTCGGGGTCACGGCGGACTTCCTGTACGTCGGCGCATACAAGGGCGCCGCGGAGCCGCTGACACGCGACGCCCCGTCGAACGAGATGCGCGAGACGCTCGGCGCGATCCTCGACCGCCGCTACCTGACGATGGTCGAGACGATCGCGACCGAGCGCAAGCTCACGCCGGACGTCGTCAAGACTTTGATCGACACTGCGCTGTTCCCGTCGGAGCAGGCGAAGGCCGCGAAGCTCGTCGACGAGGTCACGTCCTTCGAGGACATGCGCGCGAAGCTGATCACGGGTCCGTGGACCAAGCTCGACGTCGAGCCCGACACCAAGGACCAGCTCCAGACGATGCTGAAGCTGGCGCGGTTCGTCGGCGCGATGCCGCCCGTGAAGCCACTCGGTGATCACATCGCGGTCGTCTACGCGCTCGGCGACATCGTCGACGGTGGCGGAGACGGCGTGCTCGGCGCTCGCCAGGAGATCGCATCGCACACGCTGGTCTCAGCACTCCGTGCGATGACCGCCGACGACAGCATCAAGGCAGTCGTCCTCCGCATCGACTCCGGCGGCGGCAGCGCGCAGGCCTCGGAGCTGATCTGGCAGGCGGTGACGGCGCTGAAGGCGAAGAAGCCCGTGATCGTGTCGATGAGCGATGTCGCCGCGAGCGGCGGGTACTACATCGCCGCCCCGGCGAACAAGATCTTCGCCGAGGCGGACACGCTGACCGGCTCGATCGGTGTCGTCGGCGGAAAGATCGCTCCCGGCAACGCGCTCGCCAAGCTCGGCGTCAACACGTTCCCGATGGGCCGCGGCAAGCGCGCGACGATGATGGCGAGCCTGTACCCGTGGTCCGCTGACGAGAAGGCCGTCATCCAGAACTCGATGGAAGAGGTCTACCGGGTGTTCGTCGGCCGCGTCGCGCAGGGCCGCAACAAGAAGTACGACGACATTCACCCGATCGCCCAGGGCCGGGTGTGGACCGGCACGCGTGCGAAGGAGCTCGGCCTCGTCGACGAGATCGGCGGCCTCGACGCCGCGATCGCGATGGCGCGGGACATGGGCAAGGTCGACGCGACGACCGGCATCGAGGTCTATCCGCCGTCGCCCACGCTGCGCGACATGCTGTCGAGCTTCGGCGGCGTGAGCTCGCCGTTTGGCCTGCAGGTCGACAGCGCGCTGAACGCGCTCGAGTCGCTCGACCCGACGATCGGTGCCGAGGCGAAGCGCCTCTTGCGGCTCGCGCTGTCGTTCCAGGGCACGAAGATCCAGGCGCTCGCGATCCTGCCGGTGATCCGGTGAAGCGCCTCGCGATCGTCCTGCTCGTCAGCGCGTGCTCGAGCAGCTCGTCGCCGCCGCCTACGGCGCCCGAGGTCAACGCGCCGGCCCCGCCGGTCGTCGCCGCGACCACGAAGGGCAAGGTCGTCACCGAGAAAGTCACGAGCGCCTCGCTCGGCGTGACGAAGGACGTCGTCGTCTACCTTCCCGCCGGCTACGACGCGGATCCGGCGAAGCGCTGGCCCGTCTATTACTTCCTGCACGGCCTCGGCGGTAACGAGACCAACTGGACCGAGGGCGGCAAGCTCCACGAGGTCGCGGACAAGGTCGGAGTCCAGGCGATCATCGTGATGCCCGACGCCGACAACTCGTTCTACGCGAACGCCGTCACGCCGATGGACTACGACGCCTGCATGGCGAGCGGCGCCGGTCTGTTCATCCCGAACCAGCCGCGCAAGGACACCTGCGTGAAGACGCCGGCGTACGAGAGCTGGATCACGAAGGACCTGATCGCGTGGACCGACTCGACGTATCGCACGATCGCGGCGAAGCCCGGTCGCGCGATCGTCGGGCTCTCGATGGGCGGCTTCGGTGCGCTCGTGCTCTCGATGCGCCACAAGGACCTCTATGCCGCCGCCGGCAGCCACTCCGGCGTCGACGCGCTGCTCTACAAGGGACCGTTCCCTTACGAGACTGGCAAGGCCGAGCTCTTCACCGAGGTGCAGGGCAGCGGCGACATGTTCGTGAAGTGGCTGACCCAGCTGTTCGGCAAGGACATCGCGAACTGGCGCGCGCACGATCCCGCGTACCTCGTGAAGGATCTGAAGCCCGGCGAGCTCGCGCTCTACATCGACTGCGGAACCGAGGACGTCTTTAAGCTCGACAACGGCGCGCGGTACCTGCACGACCTGCTCGAGGAGAAGAAGATCCCGCACACGTTCTACATCGGGCCCGGCCGCCACGACTTCACGTTCTGGACGCCGCGACTCCCCGAGACCTTCAAGTTCCTCGCCGCGAACGTCTCCGCCCCGAAGTGACCAGCTAGGAGTCGCTGAGGAGTCGCTAGGGCGAAGGCCTGCGTGCGCCCGTCGGCGTACTGACGTCATGAGGGCGGGCGCAGTCCGAGCGCCCCCTCTAGCTGGGGATTCGCTTCCACGGCGATCTGCCCGTGAACCGCGTGTAGAGCTGGTATCCGACCCAGCGGAGCGGCTCGGGTGGGATCCCCGTCGGGTGCTTCATGTAAAACGCGCAGTCGCGCCACGGCGCGTGATCGCCGGCGTAGAGATCCGCGAGCACGCGGCCGGCGAGGTTCGCGAGCGTGATGCCGTGCCCGCTGTATCCGAGTGCGTAGTAGACGTTCTTGTGGGAACCGCGCACGCCGATCGCGCAGTGGCGCGAGAGCGTGAGATCGAGAGGACCGCTCCAGCGGTGGCGGATCGGAACGCCGGCGAGCTCCGGCAGATAGCGGGTGAGCGAGCCCTGCAGCGCGCGTGCGGCGACATCGTCGAGACGAGCGTCGTAGGTGGTCGCGTTGCCGAACCCGTAGCCGTAGGCCTCGGTGGTACCGCCGCCGAAGATCACGCGGTTGTCGGAACCGATGCTGCAGTACGCGAGCCGCGGCAGGTCGTCGTGAAATCCCGCGACCCGGGCGAGGCCGCTGCGCTCGAGGAGCTCGGGCGGTACCGGATCGGTGGCGATCACGTGCGAGATCACGGGCAAGAGGCCACTCTTGAAGTAGCCGAGGCGCGGCGTATACCCGCTGGTCGCCAGCACGATCGCGCGGGCCCGCACCGTCGCGTGTGGCGTGGCGAGCTCCACGACCGCGCCTTCGCGAACCCGGAGGACGGGCGTGGACTCGAAGATCTGCACGCCCTGCTTCACGAGCACCGGGCGCATCGCCCGGATCAGATCGACACCGTTGAGCAACGCCTCGGTCGGATCGAGGACGGCCCCGAACGCGCCGCGTATCCCGGGGAGCTCGTCGCTGCGCAGGAACTTCAGGGGCAGCCCACGCGCGGCGAGCTGCTCGACACGTGCATGGGCCTCCTCCGCGGCACGCGGGCTGGTAGCGACGGTGAGGCAGCCATCGCGCCGAAACCGTACGGCCAGACCATGCTCGCGAATCAGCGCTTCGATCGCGTCGATCGCGCCCCGGGTCAGCGCGTGCTCGCGGGCGGTCAGATCGGGATCGTCGTCGAGGACCGAAATGCCGTTGAGCACGAGACCACCGTTGCGGCCGCTCGCACCGTTCGCGAGCCGCTTCGCCTCGATCAGAGCGATGCCCAGCTGCGGGAACCGCTTGCTCAGGTGATACGCCGTCGAGACCCCGGTGAACCCACCGCCAATGATCACGACATCGACCTCGAGGTTACGTGTCAGCGGAGGCGCGGGCTCGTCCGGTGGAGCGCCGACCAGCCACACCGCGGTATTGTCGTCGAAGCCGCGGGCTGTCACCGAACGTTGCCGAAGCTGACGAGCTTCGTCTCGAGATTGTCGAGCAAGCCCTCGCGCCCGCACTCGTGACCGACGCCGCTGTCCTTGCGTCCCGTGAAGGGTGCCTCGGTGGCCTGGGGCGCCCATTCGTTGACGCCGATCATCCCGAACTCGAGGTGCTCGTAGGCATGCATCGCCGCGGACAGGTCGTTCGTGAACACGTACGCGGCGAGTCCGTACCGGGTCTGATTCGCGGCGGCGATCGCGGCGTCGAGCTGGTCGAAGGCGGTCATCGCGAACAGCGGCCCGAAGACCTCCTCGGCGAACGCGGGCGCGGTCGGCGGGACGTCGGCGAGCACGGTGGGCTGGAGGAAGAAGCCGGGGCCCGCGGGGCGAGCGCCGCCGGTCCGGACCTTCGCACCGCTCGAGGTCGCGTTCTTGATCAACGCCTCCACCCGGTCGCGGTGACGAGCGCTGATCAGTGGACCGATTCGCGTGGCGGCATCGAGCCCGGAGCCGACCGGGAGCTTGCGCGTCTCCTCGACGATGACCTCCTCGAACGCAGCCAGTTGTTCGCGACCGACGAAGAACCGCTGCGGCGAGACGCAAACCTGCCCGGCGTTGCGAAACCGCGCCGCGACCGCGCCACGCGCCACCGCCTCGATGTCGACGTCCGGCAGCACGAGCACGGGCGCGTTGCCGCCAAGCTCCAGCGACAGCCGGGTCATCGTGCGCGATGCACCGTCCATGAGTAGCCGGCCGATCGGCACGCTGCCGGTGAAGCTGATCTTCCGCAGGTCGGGATGCGCGAGCATCGCCTGGCCCATCGCAGCGGGATCCCCATGGACCAGCGCGAGCACGCCTGATGGCAACCCGGCTTCCTCGAGGATCAGCGCCATTGCCATCGCGGACAGCGGCGTGAGCTCGGAGGGGCGCAGGACGACCGGGCACCCGGCCGCCAGCGCCGCCGCGACCGCGCGCGCCGGGTTGTACGCGGGGAAGTTCCACGCGGTGATCACGCCGACGACGCCGATCGGCTCCTTCAGCACCAGCATGCGCTTGGTCTTCACGCGCGCCGGAATGGTGTAGCCGTTGACGCGCTTGCCCTCCTCGGCGAACCACTCGAACAGATCGCCGGCGATCTGCCACTCGCGGACCGCTTCGGCGAGCGGCTTGCCGGCCTCACTGACCGTGACCTTCGCGAGCTGCTCGGCACGCTCGCGCATCAGCGCGGCCGCGCGTGCGAGGGGAGCAGCACGCTCGTAGGCCGTCAGCGCGCGCCACGCCGGGAACGCGCGCTGTGCGGCGTCGATCGCGCGATCGACATCGGCCGCGCCACCGAAGGGAAGGTTGGCGACCACCTGCTCGGTCGCCGGATCGATCACGTCGCGGCGGCCGCCGTCGATGGCGTCGACCCACGTGCCGTCGAGGTACAGCGCAGCTCCTGCGGTCATGGGCCGTTCTCCTCGACGTGGCGGATGGACTCGCTGACGACCGCCAGGGCTTCGAGGAGCTGGTCCTCGGTGATCGTCAGCGGTGGCATGAAGCGCACGCAGTTCGAGTACAGCCCGGCTCGGATCAACACCACGCCGTTTGCGACCGAGCGCTTGATCACGGCGATCGCGTGTGCAGGAGCCGGCGTCTTGGCGGTGCGGTCGGTCACCAGCTCGACGAGGACCATCGGGCCGAGGCCCCGCACGTCGCCGATGAGCGGCGATGCGGACTGCATGCGCTCGAGCTCGCGACGCATCACGTCGCCGATCCGTCGCGCGTGCGCGAGGAAGCCTGGCTCGCGGATCAACTTGATCGCCTCGATGGCGGCGACGCACGCGATCGGGCTTCCGCCATAGGTACCGCCGACACCGCCGAGGTGCGGCGCGTCCATGATCTCCGCGCGCCCCGTCGTGGCGCTGATCGGCAGCCCGGCGCCGAGCGCCTTCGCGGTCGTGATGACGTCCGGAATGATGCCGGTGTGCTCGACGGCGAACATCGCGCCGGTGCGGCCGAAGCCGGTCTGCACCTCGTCGGCGATCATCACGATTCCGTGCTGCGTGCACAGCTCGCGGATCCGGCGCAGAAAGCGGGCGGGCATCGGGATGAAGCCGGCCTCTCCCTGGACGGGCTCGATGATGATCGCGGCGAGGGACGCCGGATCGATCTGCGCGATCATCGCGCGGTCGAGGACGGCGATGCACGCGTCGACGTACTCTTCCTCGGACATCGCGCTCGGCCTGCGGTACGGCTCGGGGGCCGCGATCCGGTACACCTCGGGCGCGAACGGGCCGAACCCCTGCTTGAACAGGCCGTACTTGCTCGTCAGGCTGAGCGTCAGCAGCGTGCGGCCGTGGTACCCGCCCTCGAAGCACAGGATGCCCGACCGCTTGGTGTGCGCTCGCGCGATCTTGATCGCGTTCTCGACGGCCTCCGCTCCGCTGTTCGCGAGGAGCGTCTTCTTCGCGAACGTTCCCGGTGTGACCTCGTTGAGCAGCTCGCACAGCGCGACGTATGGCTCGTACGTCGCGACGAGCGCGCACGGGTGAAGCAGGCGACGCGCCTGCGCCACGATCGCCGCGACGACCGTCTCGGGACAGTGACCCGCTCCGGCCATGCCGATCCCGCCGGCGAGATCGACGAGCGTGTTGCCGTCGACGTCGTGGACGAGTGCGCCCTCGGCGCGGTCGATGACGACGTCGGTCGACTTCCCGAGGCCGCGCACGACCGCATTCGCACGGCGCTCGAGCAGCGCGCGGCTGTTGGGGCCGGGGATCTCGGTGACTCTTCGGATCGCTGTCATGGAGGGAACCTCACGTCGCGCGCTGCGGGGAGCGCGAGCACGATGCCGTAGTGGTCGCACACCGGATCATGGATGTAGCCCGGAATCAGCGAGCCGATTTCGAACCCGATCCGGAGCTGCGCAGAGATGGTCGGATCGCTGCGCGTCCCCGCGGCCAGCTCCGAGTGATAGGTCTCGGCGGGTAGCAAGTGCTTCACGGCACCGTAGCCGCTCGGCATCCCGACGGTGACCTGGCCGGCGAGCCCGAGGCTCCGCACGAGCTCGTGCCTCGCGGCGTACAGCGCGCGCGCGATGCCCTTGCGGCGGTAATCGGGGTGCGTGCCGACATCGGCGCCGTACAGCCACCGACCCGCGGGCTGGTGCGACGTCAGCCAGCCTCCCTGGATCACATCGGCGAACGTGTGATCCGGATGCGCGAAGTCGAAGTCCATGCGAATCGTCGACGTCATGCCGATCACCCGGTCGCCTCGCTCCGAGTCCACGACGCAGAACTGTCCCTCGGGGAACAGCTCGATGTGCCGCAGGTAGTGAGCCGCGGTGAACCGCTCGTCCGCAGCAAGCGTCGGAAACACCATGCGCTGGAGCTCGTCGAGCTCCTCCACGTGCTCGGGACGCGTCTGGCAGACGACGAGCCCGTCGCCGAACCGGTGCGGAGGGCTCACACCTCGCTCCGCTTGCCCGACTCGGTGAAGCGCACCGCATAGAGGTCGGCGCGGCGATCCTGCCACGGCCGCAGGCTCCCCGTGATCCGGTTGCGGCGGAGCGCCTCGATATCGAGCTCGTTGAGCACCATCGTCTCGACGTTCGGTGTCGCGACCTCGGCGACACCGTCGCGCGCGAACGGAACATCGCACGGCGTGAGGATGCACGCCTCGCCGTAGTGGATATCCGCGCCCTGGACGAAGGGCAGGTTTCCGATCGGACCGGCGAGTACCGCGTACAGGCCGTTCTCGATGCAGCGCGCTGCCGCGCACGATCGAATTCGCATGTATCCCGAGCGGATATCGGTGTTGAACGGGACGAACAGCAGATTTGCTCCCTTGCCCGTCGCGATCCGCGCGAGCTCGGGGAACACGATGTCGTCGCCGATCAGGATCGCGATCTTGCCGCGGTCCGTGTCGAATACGCGCACGTCATCGCCCGGCGACACACCCCACCAGCGTAGCTCCGATGGAGAGACGTGCAGCTTGTACTGCTTCTCGATGCTGCCATCACGGCGGAACAGCGATGCAATGTTGAAGAGCTTGTCGAACTCGACCGTGAGGTGGGTGCCGGCGATGATGTTGACGTCGTACTTCATCGCCATGCGCGTGAAGAACTCGTTGTAGCGCCCGGTGAACTCGTTCAACCGGCGCGCGGTGGCCGACGACTCGTGGACCAGCACGAGCAGCTGCAGCTGATTCGTGAGCATCTCGGGGAACAGCAAGAAGTCCGCGCGATACTCCGACGCCGCATCGATGAAGAACTCGCACTGCTGAGCGAACTCCTCGAACGTCGTGATGTGCCGCATCTGGTACTGCACGGCGGCGACGCGCACGTTGCGCACGGCCGGGTTCCCGATGGGGTGGTGCTCGGGATTGAGCCACTCCATGTAGACGGCGTAGCCGGCCGACTCCGTGTCGGACGGCAGATAACCCTTCAGCACCGCGCGCACCGAGAAGCCCTGGGCGAGCTGTGCGGTCAGCACCGGATCCTTGTCCTTCAGGTCCTTGCGGATGACGCGGCGGACGTACTCCTCCGCCGACATCTTGTCCGCTTGCTTCGCGTAGCCGGGAATTCGCCCGGCGATCAGGATCGCGCGCAGGTTTCGGCTGCGCGCCAGCTCCTTGCGCGCCTCGTAGATCCGCCGCGTCAGGTGCGCCCCGCGGTGCTTCGGATCGACGGCGATGTCGATGCCGTACAGCGTGTCGCCTTCGCGGTCGTGGTTGCGGATGTAGCCGTTGTCGCTGACCTGGTCGAACGTGTGATAGGAGCCGAAATCTTCCTCGTCGACGATCAGCGAGCTCGAGGTCGCGATCAGGATGCCGTCCATCTCGACGCCGAGCTGGCCCTCGGGGAACACCGTGAGCTGACTCTCGAACTGTTCGCGCGTCCACGGGTCGATCATCGGGAACGAGCGCCGCTGGATCTCCAGCACAGCTCGATAGTCATGCCGGCGCAGCTGGCGAACGAGGAGCCGAGCCCGTGAGTCAGCCATTCAAGAGCAGCGTAACCCGCGCGCACGGAGGTCGGCGCGGAGGCAGGCCTAACAATCGAGTAGCGCCCTACATCCCGATGGCTTGCTGCAGCGAGCGAATCGCGCCGCGCGCGCGTTCGATGTGCTCGGCGGCGGCGCTGATCGCGTCGGAGACGATGGTGACGGCGGGGGTCATCTCCATCATCGCGGTCTCGTCGCTGGCGGCTCGCATGTTCGAGCGCAGCGAGTCGACGGCTTCCTCGAGCACGCTGACGTGCTCGGCGAGCGCGATGGGGAGCTGCGAGCCGGTGCTGGTCGATTCGGCCCCTTCCTCGTCGGCGTCGATCGCCTCGCGGAGCTTTGCCTCGGCGCTGGCGAGCTGCTCGCGGAGCTCGGCGTCCTCCTTCTCGAGCTTCTTGACGCGGTCCTGGAGCTGGACCGACTTCGCGATGATCTCGGTGTACTTCGAGAGGTCCGCCTGCGCGGTGACCTCGCCGTCGTACGCCGGCATCTGCTGCGAGGGCCGCTTGTCTCTGACAGTCGGCAGACTGCGGTTCGTCGTGTCCTCGTCCTGACGCGCGTCCTTCAGCTCCGACTCGAGCCGGTCGCGCTCGAGGGTCATCTGCGTGAGCTTTGCGCGCGCGTCCTTGAGGTCGCGCTGGAACTGCGCGATCTCGCGCTCGGTCTCGGCCGCGAACGAGCGCACGTTCTCGGCGGCGTCGACTTCCTTCTGCAGGGCGGCGAGCTTGGTCTGCGCCGCGGCGAGCTTCTGCTCCGCGCTCTGCGCGCGCGCCTCCGCATCGGCGTTCCCGGCGCTCGCACGGGCGACCTCGTCCGCGCGCGCCGCCCGCATCTCGGCGTCCTTGATCCGCTCGAGCGCCTCCGCGATCTCCTCGCGTGCGTTCGTGGCGTTCTGCTCGGCGTCGTGGATGCGGGTCTCGTAGTCGTGGAGCTTCGCCTCGTAGTCGGCCAGCTTCGCCTCGGCGGCGCTTGCACGGTTCTCCGCAACCGCGACTCGCTCGGCGACCATCGATTCCGCCTCGCCCGCTGCCTGCGCGTCGCGCCGCTTCGCCATCGCGGCTTCGGTCTCGAGCGACGTGAGCTTCGCCAGCGCACCGTCGAGCTGGAGCTGCAACGCGCTCGCGCGGCCGATCGCCATGTCCGCCGCTTCCGCGCGCGCTGCGAGTGACTCGATCTTCTGCTCCGCCTCGTCCGCGCGCGCGAGTGCATCCTCGATTCGCTGCTGCTCGTCGACCGCCGTGCTTGCGCGCACCTCGCTCGTGCGCGCGAGGTCCGCGATCTCCGCGCGCGCCTGCTCGAGCGCAGCCTCCGCCACCGACCTGCCCTCCTGCGCGTCGCGCGAGAGCTTCTCGAGCTCGGCGATGCGCGCACGCAGTCCATCGATCGTCTCCGTGGTCCGCGCCGCTGCGGCGTCGAGCTGCACGATCTTGCCCTCGGCGGCGGTGAGCGATGCGAGCAGCTCCTCGCGAGAGGCCGTTGCCGCCGTCTCCGACACCGCGAGGCCGCTCTCGAGATCCGTGACGCGCTCCTGCAGCGTCTCGATCTGGACCTCGGCCTCGGCGAGCTTGCGCTCCGCATCCTCCGCGCGCGTCGTCAGCGCCGGGACCTGCGCGCGCATGTCCGCGACCTCGCGCTCGAGCGCGGTCTTGCGGTCGACAAGCGCGAGCAGTCCCGACCGCTCTGCGCTGAGCTCGCGCTGGGTGGACTCGAGCTTCGCGCTCAGCTCCTTCTGCGTCGCCTCGAGCTTGCCGGTGAGCTCCTTCTGCGTGGCCTCGAGCTTCTCGCCGAGCTCCTTCTCGATCTTCTGGGCGGCGGTCTCCGCCTCGACGACGCGCTTGTCGGCGACCTCCATCGCCAGCGCGGCCTCTGCGGCCTTCGCGGTTCCCTCGTCCGCGCGGCGGTGCGCATCCGCAAGATCGCGGTGTACCGACTTCGCGCGCGTGTCGGCATCGGCGGCGCGCCGCAGTGCCTCGGCGACATCCTTCGCCATCGCCTTCGCCATCGTGTCGGCCGCGCTCGCGCGCTGCTCGGCGTCCATCGCGCGGCGCTCCGCCTCGGCGACGCGCTTGTCGGACGCCTGCGCCTTCGCAGCGGATTCATCGCGTGCCTGCGTGGCAGCAGCGATCGCGCTGTCGGCGGTGGCGAGCTGATCGAGCTTGCCCTGCAGACCGGCCGCCTTCGCCTCCGTCTCCGCGAGCTTCGCCGCGAGCTTCTCGGCCTCGGCCTTTGCCTCCGCCGCCTTGGTATCCGCCGCCTTCGCGGTCTCGCCGGCCGCGGACAGCGCCTTCTCCACCTCGACGAGCCGATCGCGGCGCGTCTCGAACTGCGTCGTCATCTCGACGAGCTCGGTGGCGATCTTCGCCGCGCGCTGCTCGGCCGCCTGAAGCGGCGCCTCGCCGGAACCGAGCCGGGCGTCGAGCTGAGCGACGCGCTCGAGCGCCTTCGCGACCTCGTGCTCCGCCGACTTCGTGCGCTCCTCGGCCTCCTTCAGCTTCTGCTCGAGCTGCGCGGCCTTGGTCTCCGCCTTCGCGGCCTGCGCGGTCGCGCCCGACAGGTTCCGCTCCGCACCCTGTGCGCGGATCTGCGCCTGCGCGAGATCCTTCTCGACCTTGTCGGCCTTCGCGATGAGCGCCGCGATCTGCTCTTGCAGCTGCGCGGCCTTCGCATCGGGCCCTGCCTGCGCGGCCTTGAGCTCCGCTACCTGCTTCTCGAGGCGCGCGATCACCATGTCGGCCTCGGCGAGCTTCTCCGCCGCCTGCATGCCGACCGCCGTCTCCGCGACCATCTTCTGCTCGCGCGACTTCGCCGCCTCGAGCTTCGCGATCTCGATCTCCGCGGCGCTGCTCCGCCTCACCACGTCGAGCTGATCTCGCAGCTCCGCGGCCTCGCGCATCAGCTCGCCGTGCGTGTGCTCGTTCGTCGACTGCGCGGCCTGCGCCTCGTCGAGGGCGTTCTGCAGGCGCTGGATCTCGGCCGTGAGCTTCGCGGACTCGACGCCGACGTTCGACGACCAGTCCGCGCGATCCTTCAGCTCGCGCTCGAGCCCGGCGACCTTGTCGCGAAGCGCGACGAGCTCTGCCAGCTCCTCGCTCGCCATCTCGCCGCGCACGCTCGCGCGGCTGTTACGCCGGCCGACCTCGCGCAGCGCCTCGAGCTCGTCCTGAACGGCCTTGAGCGCCTGCTCGAGCGTCGCCGCGCGTGCCTCGGCCTCGTCGCGGAGGCGGATCGCCTCGCTTTCGGCGACGCCGTGGATCTGCGGCATCGTCGTCCCCGGCGGCACCGTGGGCGACGTCTTCAAGAACTCGATCTGCTGGTGCAGCTCGCCGACGCGCCTCGCGAACGCATCGCGCTCGTCCTCGACCGCTGCCCGGTTCTTGCGCTCGAGATCGAGCCAGGTCGCGAGCGTGCCGTGCAGGCCCATCGGCGGCGGCAGCGTGCCGCTCGCGGGCAGAAGGCGGATCATCAAGCTGCCCACGAGGATGATCTCGCCGGTCGGCACCGGGGCGCGCTGGACCTTGTTCGCCCCGACGAAGATCCCGTTCGAGCTACCGAGGTCCTCGACCCACAGCGTGCCCTGATCGACATAGAACCGCGCGTGCATGCGCGACACGCGCGGGTCCGCGCTGCGGATGGCGCACTCCGGCGCGCGACCAATGGTCACCGGCTCGTGGCCGAGCGCGAGCGAGCGATCGACGCCGTCGACGTCGGAATAGACCAGCGTCGCCATTCCCTGCCCGCGAACCTATCACGGTCGCGGGGTTAGCTGCGCGATCAGGTCCTCTGCTGTGCGCAGCGCTCGATCGGTGTCGTCGTCGAGGAGGACGACGTGACCCATCTTCCGGCCGGGCGCCGGAGCGTCCTTGCCGTAGAGGTGCAGCCGGGCCTCGGGCCGGGCGAGGACGTGGTGCCAGGCGGGGGGGCCGGCGGACCACAGGTCGCCGATCAGGTTCACCATGACGGCCCCCGTCAGCGCGCGCGGGTCCCCGAGCGGCAGGCCGCAGACGGCGCGCACGTGCTGCTCGAACTGGGAGGTCGCACAGGCTCCGTAGGTGTAGTGACCGCTGTTGTGGGTGCGTGGCGCGATCTCGTTGACGAGCAGCCGGCCATCCGCCAGCTCGAACATCTCGACGGCGATCACGCCGCAGTGATCGAGCGCCTCGGCGACGTTCAAGGCCATCTGCTCGGCACGCTCGCGCTGACCGGCGGCCATCGGCGCGGGCGCGCGCGTGGTGTGAAGGATGTGGCGGCGGTGAACGTTCTCCGCGATCGGGTAGAACTGGATGTCGCCACCGAGGCCGCGCGCGAGCACCACGGAGATCTCCCGCGTGAACGGCACGACCTCCTCGATCACCGCGGGCTCGCCGCGCAGCCGCGCGAGCTGTGCGGGCCCGTCGGCGGCCGCATCGACCCGGACCTGCCCCTTCCCGTCGTAACCCGCGCGACGGACCTTGAGGATCGCAGGCGCGCCGACCTTCGCGAGCCCGGCCGCGAGCTCGTCGGCATTGCCGACCGGTGCCCACTTCGCTTGCGCGACGCCGAGCCCATCGAGGAACGACTTCTGGACCAGGCGGTCCTGGATCGTGCGCAGCACCTCGGCACCCGGCCGCACCGGCGCGATCGTGTGGAGCTCGGCGAGGACGTCGGCGGGCACGTGCTCGGTGTCGAGCGTGATCACGTCGACCTGGCGCGCGAGGTGGCGCGCGGCATCGAGATCGTCGAGCGCTCCGACGACAACTCCGTCGGAGACCTGCGCCGTCGGGCAGCGAGGACTCGGATCGAGCACGACGATCCGGTAGCCCATCTGTCGCGCAGTGACCGCCATCATGCGGCCGAGCTGGCCGCCTCCGAGCACGCCTATCGTGGCGCCCGGCAGCAACGGCTTCACGGCAGCTTGTCCTCGAGGACCTTGTCGGTCTGCGCCTTGCGATAGGCGTCGAGCTTCCCGGCGATCGCCGGATCGTGAAGGCCGACGATCGACGCGGCGAGCAGTCCCGCGTTGACCGCGCCGGCCTCGCCGATCGCGAGCGTGCCGACGGGGATGCCCTTCGGCATCTGCACGATCGACAGCAGTGAATCGAGGCCGTTCAGCGCCTTGCTCTGCACGGGCACGCCGAGCACCGGAAGCCGCGTCTTCGCGGCGCACATCCCCGGAAGGTGCGCGGCACCGCCGGCGCCCGCGATGATCACCCAGAGCCCGCGGCTCTCCGCCTCCTCGGCGTACTCGAACAACAGATCGGGGGTGCGGTGCGCGGAGACGATCCTCGTCTCGTGGCCCACTCCCAGCTGCGTGAGCACGTCGGCCGCGTGCTGCATGGTCTCCCAGTCGCTGCGAGAGCCCATGATGATGCCGACGCGGATGTTGCTCATGATCGGTCCTTGCGCGGTCCGGCTGCGCGCAGCAGCCGATCGCCGACAGCTTCTCCCAGCCCCGCCGCCGGAGGCAACGCGGCGATCACGACATCGACGCCCGACGCGTCGAGATCTCGCAGCGCAGCGTAGAGCTCGCGGGCCATCCCCGCATCGTCGTCGGGAAGGCGGTGCGCGTCCGCGCGCAGTGCCCCCCAGTCGAGGAACGCCGATGCGGGAGCGAGCACCGCGATCCGCTTGCCCGCCGCGCTCGCCGCCGCCACCGCGGCGGGAACCTGCTCGGGAGCGACCGCGATCACCTGCGCACGCGGAGCGTAGTGACTCGCGAGCGTGCCGGGAGCGGCCGGTGCCGCGTCATCCGCCGCCGCGAGCGGACCGGTGATCGCCTCGATCACCGCGCGCGGCATCCCGCCCGGCCGCAGCAGCACGGGACGCCCGCGGGAAAGATCGACGATCGTCGACTCGACGCCGACCTCGCACGGACCACCGTCGAGGATGTAGTCGACGTCGTCACCGAGATCACCAGCGACGTGATCCGCCGTCGTCGGGCTGACCGCACCGAACCGGTTCGCGCTCGGCGCGGCGATGCCACCGTCGAACGCGCGCAGCAGCGCCTGCGCGACCGGATGCGCCGGCACGCGAAGCCCCACGGTCGAGCTGCCGCCGGTCGTCGCGGGCGAGACCCGCGGGCCCTTCGCGAGGATGATCGTCAACGGGCCGGGCCACGCCGCGGCGGCGAGCGCGCGTGCGGAGTCGGGGATCCCGATCGCCCAGTCGTCGAGCTGAGCACCGGGCGCGAGGTGAACGATCAGCGGGTGTGCGCGCGGCCGGCCCTTCGCGGCGAAGATCCTCTCGACTGCATCCGCGCGCGAGGCATCCGCACCGAGCCCGTAGACGGTCTCGGTCGGGAACGCGACGAGGCCGCCCGCCGCGAGGATCTCGACGGCACGTGCGAGATCGAGACCGCGCTGCACCGGCGGATTCTACGCGTGCGGCTTCGTCGAGGCCAGGCTCGGGCGGTCTGCCCACGCCGCGCGCACGTCGTTGAGGTGGCCCGCGCGGTCGGTGGGATAGGTCGACCGGAAGTCCATCCAGTCGAGCGCGCAGATCACCGAGATCTCGGCGAGCCCGAGCGCGCCGGTGAACGTCTTTCGATCCGGCGCCAGGTGCGTCGCGAGCCACGCGAAGATCGCGTCGGTGCGCTCGAGCTGGCGCGTCTCGTACGGCGAGCCGTGGATCGCCACTCCGTCGCGTCGCAGATAGAACAGCTGGATCACGCTGTCGAGCGCGGCGTCGACCGCGTTGACGAGGTTACCCGTGTGCCAGCGATCCTGCGGCGGCGTGAGCGCGCCCCAGCCGCGCGACTCCGTCAGCCACTCGATGATCGCGCGCGAATCGAACAGCGTCTTGCCGTCGACCTCCGCGACGGGGACCTTGCGGATCGGCGACACCGAACGGAGCAACGCCTGGCCTGCCTCCAGTGCGGTGTCGATCCGATCGATGGGCTGGCCGATCTCGGTAGCGACCACGCGCACGCGGCGAACGTACGGAGAGGTCGTGGTGCCGTAGAGCTTCATGCCGGGGAAGGTACTGCGCTACGCTCCTCCCGTGCAGGTGTTCCTGGTGCGTCATGCGGAGGCCGTCGAGGAGACGCTCGAGCTCCGCGATCCACACCGCCACCTCACCCCGCACGGCCGTGCGCAGGCGCGCGCGCTCGGCGACCGGCTGCGCTGGCACGACTGCGAGCCCTCGCACGTCTGGTCGAGCCCGCTCGTGCGCGCGGTGCAGACGGCCGAGCAGGTCGTCACGTCGCTCCAGCGCGACATCGCAGTCGACGTCGCCCCTGCCCTCGCGCCCGATGGCTCGGCTCGCGATCTGGCGGCGGCGCTGGCGAAGCTGCCCTCCGACTCGGTGGTGCTGCTCGTCGGGCACGAGCCCTCGCTGTCCGCGATCGGCGCCGTGCTCGTCGGCGATCCGGAGTTCGAGGTGCTCGACAAGGCGTGTGCTGCGCGGATCGTCGACGGCCGCGTGCGCTGGCGGTTCGCGTGGAACGCCGACGCCCCGATCACGGCAACGTTGGCACGGCTTCGCTGACGCTCACCAGCGAAACCCCAGCGCGAGATCGAACCCCATGTGCGCGATCGGAAGCTCTGCGCGCCGCATGCCCTCCGACTCGATCTGCACGGGCGGAAGCGGCACGATCGCGTTCACCGTCGGCCGGATGATGCCGCGGCCGAGCGGGATGTCGAACGAGATGCTGCCGCCCGCGAGGAAGTACTGGCTGCTGTAGTCCGCGACGTCCGTCACGACGAACATGCCGTCATCGCGTTCGATCGAGACCGACTTCGAGCCGAACCCGATGACGCCGCAGACGATCGCGAGCCACCAGCGGCTGCAGACCTCCGCGTGAAGCTCGCCGACGCCGACATCGTAGGTGCGCTGTGCATCGAGCTCGCCCCGATCGCTTCCGCCGCGCGCGTGAATGCCGGCGCGCAGGTGCTCCGTGATCGCGTAGCCCGCGCGCAGCCCGAACGTCAGCGTCGTCTTCGGCATCGCGCCGGCGAGCGAGCCGATCGAGATCGCGAGCTCGTAGCGCGGCGGCCGTTTCGGCACCGACGCGGCAGCGGCGGCCGCGCGCCAGCCCGGCGGCTCGTAGCCTGGACGCTGCGGCGTGGGAGCAACGAGGTCGCTGAACGTCTTCGGCGGCTGGGATGGTGGCCCTGGTGCAGCACTGCCGTGGTCTGGATCGATCAGCACCGCGAGCACGAGCTCGAGTGCCGCAATCGTGTCCTCGCACGCCACCGACGGACCCACGGCGCGGCGGCTCGGCTGCGGCTTGCCCGGCTCGTGCAGCTGGATCGCGGCGATGAAGCCCGTCGCTCCCTCCGTGACATCGATCAGCACGCGGCGAGGTGCATCTCCCCGGAACGGGTCGTGCCCGAGGCGCGCGATCACGCCGACGCGCACGCTGCTCTCGTCGGCGCATCCCGCGGGTGCGAGGTACTCGATCGCGATCGGTGCGGGCTCTGCGCTCGCGTTGCCCGCCAGCGCGGCGGCGACAGCGACGGCGCACGCGACACCGAAGAGCTTCACGCGGGCGTCGTACCACACGGAGCTAGACGCCGAGCAGCGAGAGCACCCCGAGCGAGCGCATCGCGCCGAGGATCGCGAACGCGACGACGAGGTCGACGACCGTGATCACCACGCCGTAGCGCAGGAAGCGCCAGAACCCGATCTCACCGCGCGGTCCCGCACCTTCCATCACGATGATGTTCGCGACGCTGCCGAACAGCGTCAGGTTCCCGGCGAGCGTGGAGGCGACGGCGAGCATGATGTAGCCCCACGTCGGATCCGGCATCGCGGGCACCCAGCTCACGGCGACGAGCACGAGCGGCACGTTCGACACGATGTTCGACGCGACCACGATGAGCGCGATGAACGCGAGGTCACCGGCGAGATCGCCGCGCGCGACCGCCGGGGCGACGACGTCGAACAGCCGCGTCAGCACACCCGCATGTGCGATGCCCGCGACGACGACGAACAGGCCGGCGAAGAACACGAGCAGCTGCCAGTCGACGAACGCGAACGCTTGCTTTGGCGGCGTACGAGCGACCACCATCAGCAGCGCCGCGGCGCACATCGCAGCGCCGGCGAGCGACACGCCGGCGGCCGCCAGGATCGCGAACAGCGCGAGCGCACCGAGCGCCTTCGCAGCGAGCGGCTTGTTGATCGCGGGCTTCGGTGGGTGCCGCTCCTGCAGCGGTCCCGACGGCAGCTGCTTGCGGAACAGCCACGCGATCACGGCCGCGTTCACGAACAGGCATGCAGCGCCCGCCGGCAGCGTGAACGCGAAGTACTGCGCGAACCCGATC
>JACCRC010000189.1 GCA_013813765.1 Deltaproteobacteria bacterium
GTGCTGATCCCCACGGTGATGATCGCCGCGATCGGCATCTTCATCCTCGCGGTCGGATCGACCGCGACGGCGGTCGTCACGGGCATCCTCGTGCTCACGTTCTGCACGAGCGGCATCACCGGCTACATCCTCGTCACTGTCTTCGTCGGTAAAGGCGCGTCGCTCGTACGCGTCCAGAACGACTTCGTCTCGAGCGTCTCCCACGAGCTCCGCACGCCGGTCACGTCGATCCGTCTGTTCATCGAGTCGCTCCGCACCGGCCGCCTCGAGGAGGCCGAGCGCGAGCAGGTGCTATCGCTGCTCGGCCGCGAGACCGACCGGCTCGAGGCGCTCGTCGATCGCGTGCTCGAGCTGTCGCGCCTGCAATCGAGCCACGTCTACCAGCGCGAGCTCATCGACGTCGGGGAGCTCGTCGAGGAAGCAGTCGCCGCATTCGATGCGGTGACGCTGATGCGACCTACACCGATCGGCGTCTCCGTGGAGACGGGCCTCACCGTGGTCGGCGACCACGGAACACTCGTACGTGCAATCGTCAACCTGTTGACCAACGCGTGGAAGTACACCGGCGATGACAAGCAGATCTCGGTGGCCGCGCGCACTGTTGGCCGACGGATCGAGCTCACGGTGACCGACAACGGCATCGGGATCGAGAAGAGCGAGCAGCGCTCGATCTTCGAGCACTTCCAGCGCGGACGCGCGGCGAGTCAGAGCGGCGCACCAGGCTCCGGTCTCGGGCTCGCGTTCGTGCGCGCGATCGTCCGCGGTCACAAGGGCAAGATCGACTTCACGTCGCGTCCCGGCGAGACCACCTTCCGGATCCGCCTGAAGCGCCACCGGAAGGTCGCTCCCCGCCCGGCTTCGCGTCCCGCGTCCGGACTGAGGGAGGCCCGGCCGTGAGCGGTCGCGTGCTCATCGTCGAGGACGACGACGCGATCGCGACGGGCCTCTCGCTGAATCTCAAGCTCGCCGGCCGCGCGACCTCGATCGCGCGCGACGGTGAGGACGCGATCAAGCAGATCGACGGCGAGGACTTCGCGCTCGTGCTGCTCGACATCAACCTGCCGAAGCGCAACGGCTTCGAGGTGCTGTCCGCGCTGCGCGCGAGCGACAACCTGGTTCCGGTGATCGTGATCTCCGCGCGGCAGGGCGAGTTCGACAAGGTCAACGCGCTGCGCCTCGGCGCCGACGACTACGTCACGAAACCGTTCGCGCTCGCCGAGCTCCTCGCGCGCATCGAGGCGGTGCTGCGCCGCGCCCACCCGGTCGCGATCGCCCCGGTGCCGGCATCTGCCGGTCCAGCGCTCGGCTTCGGCGACGTCTCGATCGATCTCGACAAGCGCACGGTCGCGCGCAGCGGCCAGGACGTGAAGCTCACGCACCTCGAGCTCGAGCTGCTGGCGTTCTTCGTGCGGCACCCGAGTCAGGTGTTCACGCGCGCGCAGCTGTTCAGCCTGGTGTGGGGGCAGGCCGCGGGCTCGGTGCGCACGGTCGACAACTTCGTCGGTCAGCTGCGCAAGCGACTCGAGCAGAACCCCGAGCATCCGACGCACTTCATCACCGTGCGCGGCTCCGGCTATCGGTTCGATCCCTGACGGATCCTTGACACCTGGCGAGTGCCGCGACAGCGATGTCCTGGCAAACCGGAAACCGTTAACCATCCGATCTGTAAGTGGTCGGATCCCAGGTGGGTTCGGTGGCACGACCAGTGCTCTTCCCCACAAGCATGACCCGAGTCTCGACTCTCCTCTCCGCTGCCCTGCTCTCGGTACCCCTCGTGGCCTGCAACACCGCAGGCGAGCGCGCCGACACCGGCGAGTGCCCGGCCGGCGAGGTCTGCTCACCCGCCACACCGCGCGGCCTGCACTTCATCGGCAACGATCTCTCCGACGAGCTGTTCGGCGGCAATGGCCCCGCGCCCACCGCCATCGGTGGCACGCAGGAAGTCGCGCTCGAGTACGACCGCGGCAATGGCGATCGGATCGCGCTCAACCTCCCGTACGACGCAGATGACGACGGCGGTCTCGGCGTCACCGTGGTCACGCACTCCGGCTCCGTCGTCACCGTGGAGGGCGCGAGGGCACGTTCGAACTACCTGCGGATCACCGATCCGGCGACCGGCGAGCTCTTCGATCGCTACGAGCTGAGCGGCGCGGCACTGAAGTCGATGCGCCTCGTCGGCACGAGCTTCGAGGTCACGCCGACCATTCGCCCCGACCTCGTGTTCGGCACCGGCGAGCAGGAGATCGGAGTCGCGCTGATCGGCGATGTACAGACCAGCGGCGGCGTGGACGCGACGCGCATCGTCGACACCTCGATGGTGCTCGACCTGCCCGGCTCGATCCGCACCGGCTGGGACTCGTTCAAGATCCCGAACGCGCAGGTCGGCACGTATCCGCTCGATGTCACCGCCGGCGACAAGCCGAAGGCACAGCTGCTCGTCGACATCGTCGCGACGGCCGATGCGCTGACGCCGATCGACGCGGGCACGAAGACCGTGCAACCGGGCTCGTCGACGACGGTGTGCTTCCAGGCGACGAGCAACGGTCGCTACATCTACGGTCTGACCTGGAACTTCAACGTCGATGGCCAGGCGATCGTGAAGGGCAAGAGCGACCTCGCGCGCAACTGCATCAGCGTTCCCGCGGGGAACCGCACGTCGGGCTCGATCCCGGTGAGCGCGGCAGCGGCCGGCAAGCAGGTCGCGATCAACGTGCTCGTCTCGGCGTCGGCGCGCTCGGCCGCGGGAGTCGCGCCCGAGGTCAGCTCGGGTGTCACGCGCAGCGTGCCCACCGCCGGCGACCGCGCCTCGATGTGATCGGCTACGCTCGGCTCATGGCCGAGACGGTGTTCAGCAAGATCCTCCGCGGCGACATCCCCTGCCACCGCGTCTACGAGGATGATCAGGTCCTGGCGTTCCTCGATGTCAACCCGATCTCGCGCGGCCACACGCTCGTCATCCCGAAGGAGCCGGCGCCCACCGTCGACGTGCTCTCGGATGACGCGGCCGCCGCCGTGGGGCGCGCGCTTCCGCGCATCGCGCGCGCGGTGATGGCGGCGACCGGTGCTACCGCGTTCAACATCCTGCAGAACAACGGGCCCGAGGCGCACCAGGCCGTATTCCACGTGCACTTCCACATCATCCCGAAGCACCCGGACGGCAGCGGGCTCGGCATCGGATGGAAGGCCGGAAAGCTCGACGACGGCGCGACCCTGGCGAAGGCGATCGCGGGCAAGCTGTGAAGCGCGCTGCAGTCCTCGCCGCGGCGATCATGCTCGGCGGCTGTCTCATGCCGCGCTACCTCTCGCAGGCGGCGTACGGCCAGCTCGAGCTGATGGCGCGCGCGCGGCCGATCGAAGAGGTCGTCGCGGATGAGCGAACCTCGGTGCGCACCGCGCTGCTGCTCGCCGAGATCCCAGCGATCAAGCAGTACGGCCGCAGCTACGGCCTCAAGATCAAGCGCAACTACAACCACTACTCGGCGCTCGGCCGTCCCGCCGCGGTGTGGTTCGTCGGCGCGGCGGACCCGGTCGCGTTCAAGCCGCTGAAGTGGTGCTTTCCGATCGTCGGCTGCTTCGCGGGCCTCGGCTGGTTCGACGAGGACGACGGCGTGAAGCACAAGCTCGAGCTCGAGGCCCGCGGCTACGACGCGATCGTCCGGCCGGCCTCGGCGTACTCGACCGGTGGCTGGTTCCCCGACCCGGTGCTCTCGACGATGCTCGGCGGCGGGGACGACGCGTTCCCCGAGCTCGCGAACGTGATCCTGCACGAGAGCGTGCACGCGACGATCCTCGTCCCCGATCAGCCGTTCTTCAACGAGAGCCTCGCGTCGTACGTTGCCGACACGCTGACCGACAACTGGATCAAGGAGCGGTTCGGGCGCGGCTCGCCCGAGGAGCTGGCCTGGACACTTGGACAGGCCACGCACCTGCATCGCACCGCGCGCACGCTCGAGACCTACAACCGGCTCAAGAAGCTGTACGAGTCCCAACAATCGCGCGAGGCGAAGCTGGCCGCGAAGGCGAAGATCATCGACGAGCTGGTCGCCGACCTTCGCCTCCGCCGCCGGCCGAACAACGCGACGCTTACAGAAGTGCGCGTCTACAACGGTGGCGCCGCAGCTCTGGTCGATGCGCATCGCGCGTGCGGTGATCTGCGCTCGCTCGTCGAGGCGGGCAAGACACTCGAGAGGAAAGACTTCACGAAGACGCTGCAGGACGACCTCGTCCCGATCGGCAAGCTCCTCGGCGAACGCTGCAAGCGGATCCAAAAGCGTTCGTAAGAAACTTGGCGCTCGGCGGCGCTGGCGTCAGGATCATTTTCTGATGCGGGTGTTTGCTGTCGTCGCCCTCCTTCTGAGCATTGGTTCTGTCGCCGAGGCGCGCCCGAAGCGGCAGAAACGCGTCGCGATCGACGCGCCGGCGAAGCGCGACCGGGAACCGATCAGAAATCGTGATCGCTCGATCGGCGCGCCTTGGTCGGGTCGGCTGCAGGCCCCCGCCCGCCTCCCGCGCGGCGAGGGCTATGTGCTCCGCCGTCCCAACCGCGTGTTCGGCACGCGCACCACCGTCGAGTTCGTTCGCGAAGCGGTGACCAACACGCTCGAAGCGTTCCCGAAGGTCCACGTCCTGGCGATCGGCGACCTCTCCGCGGAGAGCGGCGGCCGGATCACCGAGCACAACTCCCACCAGTCAGGGCGCGATGCGGACCTCGGGCTGTTCTTCAAGAAGAAGCCCGCCGGCTATCCGAAGTCCTTCGCGCGCGCGACCGCTGCGAACCTCGACGCCGCCGCGACCTGGAAGCTCGTCTGGGAGCTCGCGAAGACCTCGACACAGGACGGCGGCGCACAGATCATCTTCCTCGACTACGACGTGCAGGGGATCCTCTACCGCTGGGCGAAGGCCAACAAGGTCAGCGAGAAGCGCCTCGACCGCGTGTTCCAGTATCCGCATGGCCGCGACTCGGCCAACGGCGTCGTGCGTCACTACCCGAACCACGAGAACCACCTCCACGTTCGGTTCAAGTGTCGCGACCGCGACACGAACTGCCGCTAGTCTGTAGGGCGTAGGGCCTGCGCGCGCCCGTCATGATGGCGTTCTTACCCGCTCGCGGTTCGAGCGTGACCGCGTCGCTCCTTGTTGCCGCCGAGCCGCCGAGGGACGGCCGAGCGCGCCCAGCACTGCCGTGCCCGCGCACTGCCGTGCCCCAAACGAGCGCAGAGCCCGCAGAGCCCGCAGAGCAGAAGTTTTTTGTAACCCGCCTCGAGATTCCGCCGGGATGTGGAGACGCCGCCCGCCGTGGGGAGAGCGCGCTCTCGTCAGAGAGCTCGAGACGGGTGAAAAAGCCCGCCCTAGCGCAGGCGACGGAACAGATCACCGGCGCGGGCGATCACGCCGCCGCCGTAGAGCTGCTTGATCATGCCCTTGAGCTTCTTCGTCATGTCCTTCGGCTGGCGGAACGACATCATGTTCATCGGGATCGAGAACGCCTGCTCCGCCGTCGACTTGACGCGCGTGAACTCGCGAATGCCCTCGTCGCCGTGGATGCGGCCGAAGCCGGAGTCGCCGATGCCGCCGAACGGCAGGCTCGGGATACCGGCGAAGCCCATGACCGAGTTGATCGACGTCATGCCCGCGCGCAGCTTGCCGGCGATCGAGCGCGCCGCCTTGCCGGCGAACACCGTCGAGCCCAGGCCGTAGGTGGTGTCGTTCGCGAGCTTCACCGCCTCGTCGAGCGAGTCGACGCGCTGGATCGGGATCACCGGGCCGAACGTCTCGTCGCTCATCACCTTCATCTTGTGATCGACACCGGTGAGCACGGTCGGCTGGATGTAGCTGCCGCTGATCGCGGCCGGACCACCCGTGAGGACCTTCGCACCCTTCGCGATGGCGTCGTCGAGGTGGTCCTTGACGATCGCGACCTGTGCGGGACTCGTCATCGCGCCGAGGTGACCATCGTCACCACCGACCTTGAGCGCGCGCACGTTCTTCACGACCTCCTCGACGAACCGATCGTGCACGCTGTCGGCGACATACACGCGCTCGACCGAGATGCAGGCCTGGCCCGCGTTCGTCAGCGCGCCGTAGACGCACGCCTCGGCAGCCTTCTCGAGGTCCGCATCGTCGGCGACGATCATCGGGTCCTTGCCGCCGAGCTCGAGGAGCACGGGCGTCAGCCGCTCGGCCGCGGCCATCATCACGCGCTTGCCGGTGGCAGCCGACCCGGTGAACGCGATCTTGTCGACCGCGGCCTTCGCGAGCGCCGCGCCGGTCGCGCCCGCACCGGTGACCACCTGCAGGAGATCCGGCAGTGCGAACGTCTTCTTCGCGATCTCGGCGAGCTTCACGGCGAGGAGCGGAGTGAGCTCGCTCGGCTTGAACACGACCGCGTTGCCGGCGGCGAGCGCATATGCGATCGAGCCCATCGGTGTGAACAGTGGGTAGTTCCAGGGGCCGATGACGCCGATCACCCCCAGCGGGTGATAGCTGACCGTCGCGCGGAAGTTCGCGAGCATGCCCGCGGACACCTTCTTCGGTGCCATCGCGGTCTCGGCGCGCGCGGCGGCGTGCTGCACGTGACCGAGCGCCATCATCACCTCGACGTACGCCTCGAGCTCGGGCTTGCCGTTCTCGCGGTGCAGTAGATCGGCGAGCTCGTCCGCGTGCTCGGCGATCGCCTTGCGGAACGAGGTCAGCTCCTCTGCGCGTGCATCGAACGACAGCGCGCCCCACGCTTGCGCTGCAATGCGCGCGCGCGCGACGGCGGCGTCGACCTCGGCCGCGGTGTTCACCGGCACGGTACCGACGACCTCACCGGTCGCGGGGTTGTAGCTGGAGAGTCGATCGGTCTGCGTGCTCGTCGCGGTGGCCATGGGCCCGACCATGCACCTTGTACCGGGCGCCGTCGAGCCCGAACGACCCGGGAGCCGCTAGTGGACGGCGCTCAGTACAGGACGATCGCGGCGATGGCTCCCGCCGCTCCGAGCACGAGGAAGATCGCGAGGAGGATCCACGCCTTGCTCGAGCGGATCTTGTAGCTCACCGGCTCGCTGCCCAGCCGCGTCGACCCGCCCTGCTGCGCCAGCCCCGGGAGCTGCTGATTGACGTTGGTGCTCCATCCAAGGCGCGGATCATCGACAAGCGGCTGAGCACCGACATTCGAGATCTCGTCGTTGGGGATCAGCGGACCCGGCGACGACTCCGCGCGCTGCTGCTGCGGGGGCTGCATCGCATACCCCGGATACTGCGGATGCATCGCGTTCGGTGTCGGCATCACCGGCGGTGGTGCCGTCCCCGTCAGCGTCTCGCCCCCCTCGTCGTGCTCCGGGCGCTGGACGCCGCGCGCGCTCTGCCGCGGGGAGTCGTGCTGCTGCCACGCCGCCGCGTCGGCCTGGTGGTTGGGTTGCAGCATGGGCCCGGGCACCGTGTCGGGGTTGTCGGTCTCGGTCCGCAAACGCGACCTGTCCATCATCATCGGCGACGCCGCGACCGAGGTCTTCTCGTTGTCGGGGTCGGAACCTTCCTCGATCACGATCTCGGTGCGCTCGCCCGGAGGACTGGCGACCCACGGCTCCCTCTTCGTGCCGAACAGCTGCGTCATGAACCGGCCCATCGCCGTGTTCGATCCGGTGAGCTTCGCGCGCACGGCGAAGGCGTCGAGCGCTTCGATCAGCTCCTGGCCGGTCTGAAACCGCGCGCCCGTATCGTTCGCCATCGCGGTGAGCACGATCGCCTCGAGCTCGCGCGGATATCCGGGCACCGCGACGGTCGGGAGCACCACGTCCCCGGCGACGATCCGCTTCATCGTCTCGAAGTCGTCGTTGCCCTTGAAGGCCCGGCGCAACGTTGTCAGCTCGTAGAGCACGATGCCGAGCGCGAAGATGTCGCTGCGCCGATCAATCGCCTTGCCCTTGCACTGCTCGGGCGACATGTACCCGTACTTGCCCTTGATCGTGCCGCCGACGGTCTTCGTCGCGCGCTCCTCGGCCTTCGCGATGCCGAAGTCGAGCACCTTCACGCTGCCGTCGTAGCCGACCATGATGTTCGCCGGCGACACGTCGCGGTGAACGATGTTGAGCGGCTGGCCATTCTTGCCGCGGCGCTCGTGTGCGTGGTGTAGCCCAGCGGCCGCACCGCTGATGATCATCACCGCGAGCTCGAGCGGGATCGTCCAGCCGCGGCGCAGGGACGTCTCGAGGATCGCCCGGGCGTTCTCGCCGTGGACGTACTCCATCGCCATGAAGTAGGCGCCGTCGGCCTGATCGACCTCGTACACCTGCGCGACGTTCTGGTGGTTGAGCGTCGCCGCGAGCTTCGCCTCGTCGAGGAACATCGTGACAAACCGATGATCGCTCGCTCGCTCCCGGAGGATCGTCTTCAGCACGACGTGGCGCTCGAACGAACCGAGACCGCTCTGCCGCGCGAGATAGATCTGCGCCATACCGCCGGTCGCGAGGTGGCTGATCACCTCGTACCGGCCGACCCGCGTGGGTACGCCCGGGGTGGGCTCCGGCGGCGTCACACCAGAAGAATCGGCTGGTTATCTCGGTGTGTCAAGCTACCGGTCCGACGACGCCGCGGGCGTTCGGGCATACTGGCCGCGCTGTGAACGCGAACTTGCTGGTCGCACTCTCCGGCGCCATTCCGGCAGTCGTCGCGATGTGGGTGATCGAGCGGATGGATCGCAAACGCCCCGAGCCCGCGGGCACACGGCGCCTCGTGGCGTTCGTGGGCATGCTGTCCGTAATTCCCGCGATCTTCATCGAGCTGCGCCTCTCATCAGGAATAGGCGCTTCGATCGCACCCGACTACACGTACCAGGGCGCGAGCTTCAAGGCGTTCGTCGTCGCGGCGGGTGTCGAGGAGGCGTGCAAGATCGCGGTCGTCTACTGGATCGTGTGGCGCCACCCGGCGTTCGACGAGCGCATGGACGGGATCGTGTACGCGACGCGCGCGGGTCTCGGCTTCGCGCTCGTCGAGAACGTGCTCTATCTGATGAAGAGCGAGTCGCTGCAGGGACAGCTCTACATGTGGGTCGCACGTGCGTTCCTCGCGGTACCCGGCCACGCGATGTGGACCGGCATGATCGGCTACATGGCCGCGCGACGACGATTCGACAAGGTCGGCCTTGGCCTCATCGGCGGCTACCTGCTCGCGGTCGCGTTCCACGGCGCGTACGACGCCGCGGTGTTCATCCAGCAACCGCTGCACTTCGAAGGCCACGCGACCGCGAGCCAGCTGATGATCTTGATCCCGATCGCACTCACCATCGTCGCGTTCCTCGTGCTCCGATCGATGAGTCGCACGGCGCTTCGCCTCGACGACGCCGAGGCCGCGCGGATCGCCGTGGCCGCCGCGCAGAGCAGCGTGCCGCATGCGCATGCTGGCCACTAACTACGGCGCAGATGCAGGACGTGCGCGCAGCACGCCGACCGCAGCAGCTACGCCGAGCACGATCGCGCACACGAACAGGTAGAGCCCGCGATCGACACCGGCGCCGTCGATACCGGGATACTGCACGATGAAGAGCACGCCGGAGATGGTGCAGGTGGCGATCGCCACCAGCGCTGTCTTCGCCGCCAGCTTCGGAATCCGCCGCGCGGCAACACCCGCCGCGACGATCGAGAGCACGAGCATCGAGAGCAGACCGCCGGCCCACGTCGCCATGCCCATGCGCAACCAGCGCTCGGTGCCGCCGATCCACGTGAGGCCTGCTGGACGACATTCACCGCCGAAGCACTGCTTCGACTTGAACGGACCGAGCTCCACCTCGCCGATCGACCACCACCGACCGCCCCACACCGACAGCGCGAACGCTGATGCAGCGACGAGCGCGATCGCGACGATGAGCCATCGGTGTTTCACGGGCGCGCATTCTGCGCAGGTGCCTACACGAGCGCAACGTCAAACTGGCATGCGCTCACATAACGGCCAAAAGCTGAATGCCTACATTGACCTCGGAGGCATCGGACACCAACCTGTCTCTCCCTGATGCCCCGCGCCCTCGTTGTCCTCGGTGTTCTGGTGCCGGCGCTTCCGGCCGCCGCGCGCGCGCCGAACACGTTCTCGGCGCTGCAGCCCGTTCAGGACCTCTCGGCGCCCACGCTGATGATGGCCCGGCTCGGAGCCTCCCTCGACTTCGAGATCATCCCGCAGTCGGTCGTCGACGAGCTCGTTCGCTGGCGGGTCAGCGTGCGCGACATGATGAACGCCGCCTCCGATCACCTCGCCGAGCTCGCGCAGAACGTCGGGCTCAACGTCCCCGACGTCAGCGTGCTGACCTGGGAGCCGCTGCCGCAATCCAAGTACACGTGGGCGACCTCGAGCTTTGGCTGGCGCGATGATCCGATCCGCCACCGCCGGAAGTTCCACTCGGGCGCCGACATCCGCTCGCGGCCCGGCACGCCGGTGATGGCGGCTGGCGACGGCATCGTGACGTTCACTGGTCGCCAGGGCGGCTACGGCAACGTGATCTACGTCGATCACGGCGGTGGAGTCGTCACGCGTTACGCGCACCTTCGCCAGATCGAGGCCACGAAGGACTCGGTGATCACCGCCGGCACGCGCATCGGTCAGGTCGGCTCGACCGGCCGCGCCACCGGCCCGCACCTGCACTTCGAGGTTCGCATCGACGGCAAGGCGGTCTCGCCGACGACCGCGCTCGCCATTGGCGAGCTGCAGCGCGAGTCGCCGAACGAAGGCAACCTCGCCGCATACGCGCTGACCCCCGAGCTCCAGGCGCTCGAGATGTCCGATCTCGATCCCCCGAAGACGAGGACCGCGAAGCGCGGGAAGTCCTCGCAGTCGCGGCCGGAGCGCGCCGGGCGGACGAAGCGCGTTCGCCCGACGTCCTGATCCGCTACTATTTCGTACATGCGTTCGCGTGCGCTGGTCGCACTCACCCTGTTCGCCGGCTGCGGCTTCGAGGCGAACCCGGGCAAGTCGATCGACGCGCCGCCGGGGACCGGCGATAGCGGCGTCGACGCGGCTCCGGATCCTGACGCGGCGAGCGACGGCCCTCCACCGGCCGACGCTCCGTCGAGCATTGCTTGCTACGGCAGCAGCTTCGGACGGGTCTGCCTGTCGAGCGCGCCGACGAACACGATCACGCTCGGCACGGCGACCACGATCGACACCGACACCTCGTCGATGTGCGCGCTGACGTTCGCAGGCACCACGATCGCGAACGCATGCGTGGTCCCCGCGATGTCCTGGACCATCAACGCGCGGTACACGGCTCGCGGATCGCGAGCGCTCGTCCTGGTCGCGGTCAACGCCATCACGATCTCGACGAACGGCGCGATCGACGTATCGAGCTCGTCATCCCCGACGGTGCGCGGAGCCGGTGCGCAGCTGCTCTGTGCCGGTGGAACCCCCGCGTCCGGCAATGGCGGTGGAGCTGGCGGCAGCAACAACTCCGTCGGTGGATCGGGTGGCAACGGCAGCACCGGCAACGGCGGGAGCCCGAGCTCGACGTCGGGTCTCTCGTCGCTGCGCGGCGGCTGTCCCGGATCGCCCGGCGGCAACGGCGGGGCGGGCGGGTTCGGCGGCGGTGCCGTCGATCTGATCGCCGGATCGATCATCGTGAACGGAGCGATCATCGCGAACGGCGCAGGCGGAACCGGCGGACCGGCCGGAGATCGCGGAGGCGGCGGCGGTGGCAGCGGCGGCGTGATCGTGCTCGACACGCAGAACCTCGTGCTCAGCGCATCGACGATCCTGCTCGCGCAG
Source organism: Deltaproteobacteria bacterium (assembly GCA_013813765.1). Lineage (GTDB taxonomy): Bacteria > Myxococcota_A > Polyangia > Haliangiales > Haliangiaceae > JABFXX01. The sequence goes on from JACCRC010000189.1 coordinate 11,728, forward strand.
GGCGGTGGCGGCGGCGGAGGCTCGACGGGCGGAGCCGCACCGGACGGCAGCGAGGGTTCGAGCCTGAACCCGGGTGTGGCCGCAGTCGGCGGCTCGAGTGGTGGGAACGCAGGGACCGGCGGTGAGGGCGGGACCACCGGCTCGGGATCGAACGGTGGCGGCGCGAATGGCAACGCAGGCGGCGGTGGTGGTGGTGGTGGTGTCGGCTATCTGCGAACGCTCGACCCGAGCTTTTCTCCAGGTGGGATGACGTACCCTAACTTCAACTGAAGGCTCTGCTTTCGCACATTCTGTAAGCCCGCACCCGGGGGTAGAATGGAGGTGATGCGGAGGCTCGGTGTGCTCGTCGCGTGCTCGCTGCTGGGAGTGATAGCGACGGCGTGCGGCTTCGAGGCGCCGCACAACGCGGACGGCGAGGTCGTCACCGTTGGCTTTCTCTCGAACGCATCGCTGCAGGACGAGGCGTCGGGCACCGTCGGGATCTCGGTCGGGCTCGATGGAGTCGCGGATCAGCTCGTCAGCGTGCGCTACCGGTTCACCGGCGGCACCGCGAAGAACGGTGTCGACTACAACGGCAGCGATAACCTACTGACCATTCCGCCCGGCGCGATCGAGGCGAAGATCCCGGTCACGATCCACATGGATGGCGAAGAGGAGGCGGCGGAGACGATCCAGATCGTGCTGTCGGACGCGTCGAGTGCGGTGATCGGCAACGGCACGCACACGGTGACGATCAGCCGCGACATTCTCCCGCGCGTGAAGTTCGAGGCCGCGACGTCGACCGCCGACGAGGCGACGTCGCCGGTGCTCGCGGTCTCGCTCGATGTGGCCTCGCCGATCGCGGTGAGCGTCGACTACGTGGTGACCGGCACGGCGAGCGGCGGCGGCACCGACTACACGCTCGACGCGGGCACCGTCACGTTCCCGCCTGGCAACACGAAGCAGCAGCTCGCGCTGCCGATCAGCGACGACGCGCTCGACGAGTTTGACGAGAACGTGCTCGTCACGCTGACGAGCTCCGAGGGCGTCGTGGTCGGCGCAACCGCCTCGCACGATCACCAGATCACCGACAACGACAATCCGCCGCTGGTCTCGTTCGCGACCGCGACGCAATCGCGCCAGGAGAACGGCACGAACGTCACGCTGATGGTCACGCTGTCCGGACCGAGCGCCAAGCCGATCCAGGTCGACGTCAACCCGGGTCCACCGGTGGTGACCGGGGCGACGCCGCTGGTCGACTATCTGTTCCCGCAGACCCGCACGCTGAGCATCGCGCCCGGCGCGACCGCGGCCATGCTGTCGGTACTGCTCGTCGATGATCAGACCGACGAGGAGGACGAGGACTTCACGGCCGTGCTCGCAGTGCAGAGCGGCTACAACGTCACGCTCGGCCCGACCGCGACGAACGTCATCACGATCACCGACAACGACGACCCGCCGACGGTGGAGTTCCAGACCAACAGCGGTGCGTTCTTCGAGCAGGACGAGGGCTTCCGGGACATCGCCTTCCGCGTCGTCCTCAGCCGCGCCTCGGCAAAGCCGATCACCGTGCCGATCGCGTTCACCGGCGATGCGACCAATCCGGGCGATTACATCGTGGCCGGCAACCCGATCACGATCAACCCGGGCCAGACGGTCGGAGACGTGACGATCCGGATCGTCGGCGACCGCGTGAAGGAGCCTGCGAGCGGCGGCATCAAGGAC
>JACCRC010000202.1 GCA_013813765.1 Deltaproteobacteria bacterium
GCGGGGGCCTGGTCGCCCAGATCCCGTCGCTGCTCGTCGCGGTCGCGTCCGGCCTGCTCGTCACCCGCGTGGCGAGCACCGGCGATCGTCCGCTGGGCGATGACCTCGGCGAGCAGCTCGGAGGTCAGCCCCGCGCGCTCGCCGCAGCGGCGGTCCTCCTCGTCGGCCTCGGCCTCGTGCCCGGCCTGCCGAAGGCGCCGTTCCTGCTGCTCGGTCTGCTCGCCGCGGCGTTCGCGCTCCTGTCCGCGCGCTCGCGCCGTGCTCCGCCGCCTACGCTCGACGAGGTCGGCGCATCGACCGTGAAGGGCCCGCGCCTCTCGCTGCGGCTGTCCCCTGCCCTGCACGCGGCTCTCGCACCGAGATCCACGGAGCTGCACGCGCGGCTCGCCGAGGTCCGCAGCGCGCTCGCCGCGAGGACCGGCGTTCCGCTGCCGCCGCTCGCGATCGCGCGCGATGCCGAGCTCGCGGAGGCCGAGGCGGCGATCGCGATCGACGGCACGCCCGTCGCGTGGCTCTCCGCGTCGGATCTCGCTGCGCTCGTCGAACAACTGCCAGCCGCGCTCGCGGCGCTCGTGCCCGAGCTGATCGGCGTCGACCGCGTGCACGCGCTCGTCGAGCGCACGTCGGCCGCATCTCCGATCCTCGTGCGCGAGGTCGTGCCGCGCGTCGTGTCGCTGCCCGTGCTGACGGAGGTCGTGCGCGGCCTGGTCCGCGAGCAAGTCCCCGTCGAGGATTTCGGCAGCGTGCTCGAGGCGATCGCGCTCGCGCCGGCGCCCACCGGTGGCTTCACCACGCGCGATGTACCGGCCTTGATCGAAAACCTCCGCGGCCAGCTGCGCCGCACGATCTCCGCGCGCTGGGCACCGCGCGGGCAGCTGGCGGTCTACACGATCGACGGCATGATCGAGGACGCCGTGCGCGGGGCGGTCGACCGGCGCGACGGCACGCAGGTGCTCGCGCTCGAGCCCGCGATCGCGCAGGACATCATCGCGGCGTGCAAGGGCGTGCTCGGCACCAGGCCCGCGGTGATCCTGACCAGCGGTGACGTGCGCCGCCATTTGCGCACGCTGCTCGAGCCCGAGCTCCCCGACGTCGCGGTGCTCGCGGCGCACGAGCTCTCGCCCGGCACGCAGGTCCAGACCGCCGGCCGCATCGAAGTCTGACTGTGCGTGCCTTGCTCGTGATCGCCGTACTCGCGGGCACCGCCGCGGCGGATCGCGACTCGCTGCACGGAAGCGCGGCCGCCGGCGGGACGCTGGTCATGACCGGCGCGCAAGGCGATCGGTTCCGTCTCGACATGTCGCTCGATCTCAAGCCGCGGTCGCGCTACGGCGTGCTGCTCGCATGGCGCGCGTTCGACGAGGAGCACCGCGGCCTCGTCACCGCCGGCATCGAGTACGAAGGCGCCGCCTCGCGACCGCGGCTCGTCCTCGATCTCCACGCAGATGTCGGCTTCGATGTGGACTCGAGACGCCCACTCGGCGGCGGTGGCATCCGCACGACGCTGATGATCATCGGTCCGCTCGCACTCGTGCTCGATGCCGCGGCGTACCTGATCGTCGACGGCGTCGACCACACGCGCCTCCAGCTGCAGAGCAGCACGCTACTGGGCGGGCGCTGGTAGCTGCGCGCGAGTCATCGCAACCGCCGTGCTTCCCCGGTATCGAGGATCCAGAGCCGCGCGGGATCGAGCCCTCGCTGGGCCCAGTACGTGCGCAGCCGCTCGGGCGGCTCACCGATCGCCTCGTCGGTGAGCCGAAATGTCCCCCAGTGCATCGCGAGGAAGTTCTTCGCGCCGAGCGCCTCGAAGCCGCGCGCGGCCTCGCTCGGATCGACGTGCTGCGGCTCCATGAACCAGCGCGGCGAGTACCCGCCGATGGGCAGCATCGCCCAGTCGATCGCACCCACGCGCGCACCGATCTCGGCGAAGTGATCACCGAACGCGGTGTCACCCGAGTGGTACGCGATGCCCTCGGGCGACTTGATCACGTAGCCGCCCCACAGCGTGTCGTTCTTGTTCCAAGGCATCCGCATCGACCAGTGGCGCGCGGGCACGAGGGTGATCTCGAGCGATCCGTGCGTGTGGCTCTGCCACCAGTCGAGCTCGATGACCTTGGTGTGGCCGAGCTTCGCGATCCGCGGAGCGTTGCCGGTGGGAACGATGTATGTCGCGTCGCGCGAGAGCTTGCCGAGCGTCGGCAGGTCCATGTGGTCGCGGTGATCGTGCGTGACGAGCACGAGGTCGGCGGTGGGCATCTCCGCGAGCGGCACGCCGGGCGCGACGAGGCGCGGCACCGCGCCGCTGATCGACTTCGACCAGATCGGATCGGTGATGATCAGCCTGCCTCCGAGGCGTAGCGCCCAGGTCGCGTGGCCGATCCACACCGCGACCGGATCGCCGCTCGTCAGCGCTGCGGCACCGCCTTCGCGAAGACCGGGACGGATCGCGTCGACGGTCTCGTGATCGCCGCGGCGCGGCTCCTTCTTGCCGAGCTTCCACTTGAGGATGTCGCCCGGCCCGCGTGTGGGCTGCGTCGCGCGATCGTCGAACCGGCCGCTCACGACGCGCCGAGGACCGCGGCGACCTGTGCATAGGCCGTGCGCCGCAGCTCGCTGACCTCGCCGGCCTGGATCAATTCCGCGAGCGTGTAGTCCTCCCCGGCGGGAACGAACAACCGGTCCCATCCGAGCTCGAGCGAGCCCTTCGGTTGATCCGCGATCCGGCCGTCGCACACGGCGTCGAACAGCTGGATCTCCGCATCGGGCGAGCGGCGCACCGCGATCACGAGCACCATCTTCGTCGGCGTCTCGCGCCACCACTTGCAGAACCGATTCGCGTTGCCGGAGTCGAGCTCGAGGCGAAGGCTCTTGCCGTCCATCGTGGTCAGGTCCGAGGCCTCCGCAAAACACGCGCCGGCGACGGGATGCGCGAGCACCTTGTCGCGCGCGCGCTGACCGGGCTCGGGCGCGCTCGTCGAGAACCCGGATTGCAGCGCCTCGACGCTGAGCGCGAGCTTCGGAGCGATCCGCTGCACCTCGGCTGCGCGCAGGTCGTTTCCGTCGATGAAGATGACCGCCACGCGGAGACCCTACTATGTAGGATGGGCAGATGGTGCCCGACTCCGACGATCCTGCCCTCGACGCGACCCAAGCCGCGGAGAACGCCACTCTGGCCACGCGGTCGCCGGTGTCGACCGCGGCGAGCTCGTCCAGCCGGATCTCCCTGCCCGGGTACGAGCTCGGCAACCTCCTCGGGCACGGCGGCATGGGCGATATCGTCCTCGGGCACGACCGCTCGATCGGCCGCGACGTCGCGATCAAGCAGATGCGCAGCGGGAAGCCCAGCGCCGATCAAGTCTCCCGATTCCTGCGCGAGGCGAAGATCCAGGCGCGGCTCGAGCACCCGTCGATCGTGCCGGTGCACGCGCTCGGGCACGACGAGAACGGCCTGCCCTACTTCACGATGAAGCGGCTGACCGGCACCACGCTCGCCGAGCAGCTCGCGTCGAAGTCGCCGCCTCTTCGCCAGCGCATGCTGCGCATGTTCGCGGACGTCTGCCTCGCCGTGGAGTTCGCGCACTCGCGCGGTGTGGTGCACCGAGATCTCAAGCCCGCGAACATCATGGTCGGCGACTTCGGCGAGGTCTACGTGCTCGACTGGGGCCTCGCGCGGATCGACGGCGATCGCAGCGAAGGAGGTGCGATCGGCGGCGACGTCTCGAGCCTCGACGGCGAGACGCAGGACGGTGCGCTGCTGGGCACACCCGGCTTCATGGCACCGGAGCAGATCGAGGGCGCGCATACGGCCGGCCCCGCCGCGGATGTCTACGCGCTCGGCGCGATCTTGTTCGAGATCCTCTCCGGCGAGCCGCTGCACCCGCGCGGCACGGGCGCGCTGACCAGCACGCTGCGCGGTGTGGAAGAAGGACCCGCCGCGCGCCGGCCGTTCCGCGGCGTCCCTCCGGAGCTCGACGAGCTGTGCATCTCCGCGCTGAAGACGCGCACTCAGGATCGGCCGAGCGCGGCGGATCTCGCCGATCGGTTGCAGGGCTACCTCGACGGCGACCGCGACGAGGAGAAGCGAAAGCAGCTCGCGGCGACGTTCGTCCTCAAGGCGAGAGAAGCGCTCGAGAGCGGAGAGGTCGCGCGCCGCGCCGAGGCGATGCAGGCGGCCGGCCGTGCCCTCGCGATCGATCCAACATCCACGGAGGCGGCGGCGATCGTGCAGACGATCATGTTCGAGCCGACGAAGCAGCTCCCCCCCGAGCTCGCGGAGGTGCTCACCACCTCCGAGCTCAGCGTGCAGAAGCGGCAGGGCAAGGTGGCGATGCTGTCGTTCCTGGTGGTGCTCGCGTACCTCGCGGTTGCCTCGATCAACGGCGTCAGCAACGTCCCGCTCGTGATGGGCATCGCGGCCTACACGGTCGCGCTCGCGAGCCTGGTGTGGCGAGTCACGCAGCGGCGCGCGCAGCCGTGGCACATGATCGGCATCGCCACCGCGAACGCGCTGCTCGCCGCGCTTCTGTCGCGCACCTACGGCTCGCTGCTGATCGTGCCCGCGGTGACCTGCATCATGGCCGTCTCGCTGACCTCGTATCCGCTGCTGATCGATCGCAAGTGGATCGTGATCTCGCTGCTCGTCGCGAGCTGGATCTCGCCGGTGCTTCTCGAGTGGGCGGGCTTCGTGCCGTCGACGTTCGCGCTCGAGCACGATGCGGTTCACCTGACGTCGCACGTGATGACCATGGACGGCAACCACACGATCTCGGTGCTGCTCGCCGCGAACATCACGACGATCGTCGTGATCGCACTGTTCGCGAACGCGCTCGCAGCATCGCGGCGAAACGCGCTGCGCCAGACCGAGATCACGGCGTGGCACCTGAAGCAGCTGCTGCCGCGCTAGCGACCGCGCGCGGCGGTGAGGCAGCGCTTGATCTCCGCACGCGCGGCCTTCGACGCCTCGACGGCGGTGACGGCGGTGCGCAGACGCGCGAGCCCCGGCTCGCCGAGCACGTCGAGGATTGGCTGCGCCGGATCGACGGCGAGGTCGGTGCACAGCACGCTGCCAGCGGCGAGCGCGACCTGCACGTCGGTATCGGAGACGACGACCTTCGCGAGCGCGGCGCGTTGATCCACCGGCACCGGCATCGGAACGTTCGCGATCGCGGCGCGGCGAAGCGCGGGATCGGGATCGGCGAGCGCGGTCGCGAGCGGAAGACCGGCGCCGTCGGCAGCGAGCGCGGACGCCGTGTCGAGCGCGAGGACCCTCAGTCCGATCCAGCGCGTGCGATCGGCAGCGAGCGCGGCCCACGTCGTGCGCCACCCGATCAGGTCTTCCGCGGCGAGATCGTCGGGGAGCTCGCGCTTGGAGAGCTCGCGGGCGATCGCGCGCGCAGCATGAGCGGCGGGGATTGCCGTGCGCCGGTCCGGTCCGGACGCCACCTTCGCGAGCGCATCGAGCAGCTCGGCGCGATCCTCGACCGCCGGCGCCGCAGCGATCGCCCCGAGCTGGGTCGCGCGGTCGGGCGACGCCAGCGCTTGCTCGACCAGGACCGGTCCCGCGAGCACGCCTTGCCGCGCGGCCTCGTCGAGGTCGCCGCGCTCGACCGCGGCCTTCATCGAGGCGATCCCCGCGGTCGCGATCACGAGGAGGCTCCAGGTCACGTCGTGATCTTGCGGTTGACGGCGGGGATTTCCGCAGTTTCGAGGCGAAAAAATTGACAGGGTGATAGGGCGTTCAGTACCGTCATTCCGTTCAGTAGATCCTCGAACCGAGCAAAGGTGCCATGGCCGACGCCCTCACGCATAGACAGCGGGAAATCCTCGATTTCATTTCAAGTTCGATCGTCGAGCGCGGCTTTCCGCCCACGCTCCGCGAGATCGGCGAGCACTTTCAGATTCGCTCCACGAACGGCGTCAACGACCACCTGAAGGCGCTCGAGAAGAAGGGTCATCTGCGCCGCGAAGATCTCAAGTCGCGGGCGATGCGCCCGGTGCTCCCGGACGGGAGTGGCGAGGTCGTTCCGCTTCGTCGCGGCGCCGCGATGGGCACGGGCAACGTCCAGGTCATTCAGGCCGACGACGACATGGCGGAGATCCCGATCCTCGGCAAGGTCGCCGCGGGCCTGCCGATCCTCGCGGTGGAGAACGCCACGGATACCGTGCGCGTGGATCGCGTCCTGATCGGAGGTCACCGCGAGGTGTTCGGGCTTCGCATCGTCGGCGAGTCGATGATCGAGGACGGCATCTTCGACGGTGACTACGTGTTCGTGAAGAAGACTCCGTCGGCCGCCACCGGCGACATCGTCGTCGCGATGATCGAGGGCGAGGCCACGGTGAAGCGGTACTACCCGGAAGGCGACCGGATCCGGTTCCAGCCGGCGAACTCCAACATGGCGCCGATCATCGTGCGCCGGGCCGACATGAAGTCGGTCGACATCATCGGCATCGTCGTCGGCGTTTACCGGAAGCTCTGAGGCTGAATCGCTCGGTAAAACGAGCCAACCAATCCCGGGTTCGTATGTCAAACTGGACACCCGGTGGCTCGTCGGAAACGCGTATATCGCAGCGGTTGGCTGCTCGTTCCGGCCCTCCTCGCCTCCGCGACGGCCCAAAGTACTGCATTCATTACGTATGACCAAACGCGGCCGGAACCGGTTCCGCACCTGACCATCCGCCTGCTCGGCGAGGGCTCCGGCCAGATCCTGGTCACCAAGGTCGGCGACCCGACCCCGCTGATGCGGTGCTCCCCGAAGGAGGACCCGCTCGCCGCGATCGAGGACACCACCGGGGTGATCCGGATCGCGGCCGTCGCGGACCACATCCGGGTGCTGATGGGCCGGCTCCACGAGCCGAAACGCACGACGCTGCTCGCCGAGGGTCCGCGCTGCTCGATCGAGGTTCCGGCGGGCACGCAGGTGCGCCTCTCTGCGGTGCTCCAGGATCAGGCGACGTTTGCCGGCTATCGGCAGCATCCGATGCGCACGCCGAAGGAGCTGCAACGGTTCCTCGGCGATCCGCTCGCGTCGTGCATGCACGACGACGTGATGGCCGCGGCCGCCGCCGGGGATGCGCTCGAGTGCATGCTCACGGTCACCACCGATACCGATGTCGCCGCGGATTTCGGTCTGCAGCCGAAGCAGATCGATGTCGCCTTCGCCAACGACGAGAAGATCGAAGCGCTGATCAAGCCGATCGAGCCCACGCCACCTCCCGCGCCGATCGATGCCGAGAAGCTCGAGGACAAGCCGCTCGAGGTCGCGATCGTGCAGCCGCCGAAGGTCACGCCGCCGCCGCCGATCACACCGCCACCTCCGCCGCCGCCGCCGCCCGAGGCGAAGAAGCAGGAGCCGCCGCCAACGCCGCCACCGAACATGGTGATGGTCGAGGTCAAGGACGACAAGAACGTCAAGGACAAGGCCCCCGACGACGCGAAGCAGCTCTCCGACAAGAATCGCGACGTCGCCGAGGAGACGCGCGCGACGGAGACGAACCTCGACAAGGAGTCCGAGGGCAAGACCGTCGCGTCGCGCGAGAACGACGACACGAAGTCGATGGAGGTCGGTGGTCCCGAGGACAAGATCCGCCAGCTCGAGGAGACCGAGCCCACGACCGACGAGCGCATCCGCGAGACCGACCACTCGGGCAACGACGAGGTGGCGAAGGGCGTGATCGTCGGCGAGGCCGGCGACAAGGGCGACGACGGCACCGGCCCGAAGGAACAGGGCGTGCTCGCGATGCGCGGCATCGGCGGGCGCGGTGCGATCCAGGACCTGGGAGACGGCAAGAAGATCGGCAAGAAGGGCACGCCAGGCATCAACACGCCGCTCTCGTTTCAGGACTACGAGCGCCTGATGGGCAAGGAGAAGGTCGACGACGAGCGTCAGGTCGCCGCGCGCAAGATGTCGAGCAAGAAGGGCCGCTGGGAGCGCAAGCTCGACGCGGTCAAGAGCTCGCTCGAGAACTTCGTCCCCGACGTTCGTCCCGGCAACCAGACCGCGCTGAAGACGCGCGCGCATCCGTACGCGCTCTACGTCGCGCGCATGCACCGCCGGATTCACGAGCTGTGGGGCTTCGGCTTCCTCGAGCAGCTCGACGACAAGGCCGCGGACTATCCGCTCAACAACCCCGACCTCTGGACCAACCTCGAGATCTCGGTGAACCCCGACGGCACGCTGCACAAGGTCACGATCGTGAAGACCTCCGGCAAGACCGAGTTCGACGTCGCCGCCATCGACACCGTGCTGTCGTCGGCACCGTTCGAGAAGACGCCCGAGGCGATCCGCTCCGTCGACGACCGCATCTATCTCAGGTGGGGCTTCTACCGGAACTGGCGGCAGTGCGGCACGTTCAACGTCGAGCCGTACATTCTCACCGAGGTGCCCGATGACGGCGGCGTGGGCGTGCTCGACGACGGCGCGATGGTGAAGAACGTCTCGAAGCTGCCCGGCTCGAAGAAGCGGCAGATCGAGCAGCCCGGCAAGGCCGTGACGCCTGACGACGGCCGCGGCAATGACAAGGTCAGCCCGGTGTCGACGGTCACCGACAAGGAAGCGCTGTTCGCCGCGAACCTGTGGGTCTCGGCGTTCGCGACGGCTTCGGTCGACAAGCTGGTGAAGTACTCGACGGTGCCGTTCTACGCCGGCGGCAAGGTCGCCGCCGAGACCACCGCTGATCTCAAGGAGATGTACAGCGGGCTCGTGGTCGAGTCCGGTCCGATGAAGGACTGGAAACTACTCACCCCTGCCGAGTACTCGAGCGGGAGCGGTGCCCTGCCTGAAGGCAACCTCGTCCTTCAGGTCCGGACTGCGAAGGAAGCCTTCGCGGTGGTGCTCACCCGCACCAAGTCCGGTGACTACCGAGCCACCCAGCTCGCCCGCTGACCCAGGCGTTGTCTAGATTGCCTTGAGGACCTTCGCGGCGAACAGACCCTTCGGCCCGTTGGACTCTTCGTACTCCACCGTCTGGCCCTGGTTGAGGGTGCGAAACCCTTCGCCAGTGATCGACGAGTAGTGCACGAACACGTCCTTGCCATCATCCTGCCGGCTGATGAAGCCATACCCCTTGGCATCGTTGAACCACTTCACGGTACCGAGCGCCATCGTTACTACCTCCCCGCGGCCACACGACCCGTGCCGCGCGTCTCTGGTTTCACCACTCGCGGCGGCTTGGCTCAACAACAAAAGATCAGAAACCGACCGCACCGTTTAAAGTTTCACTGGCAACGAAACGCGTACCTCCGGCGAGTAACGGGGAATACGAGAGTATTCATGAGGGACGAGATCGTCAGTGCTCGGCGGGCACGTGCACCGGCGCAATCCGAACGCCGGTGACCGCCCACTTCGCCTGCTTGAACACCGCGTAGCTGAACACCGCCTTCACCACGGCGCTGATCGGAAACCCGAGCCACACGCCGATCGCGCCCCACTCGAGCGTGATGCCGAGGACGTACGACACGGGGATCTGGATGAGGATCGTCGACCAGATGTTGATACGCAGTGACAGCTTCGTCGCGCCCGCGCCCTGAAGCAGGCCCATCAACGCGATGTTCACGGAGGCCGGTAACATCAGGTAGCCGAGAATCCGCATCCATTCGACGGAGTACTCCTCGAGTGGAGTGCCGGGCACGACGTCGAAGATCCCCGCGATCGGATGAGCGGCGATGATGAAGAACGCCCCGAGCGCGGTCATGATCGTCGCGCACAGGATCAGCGATGCATTCGCGATCTTCTTCGCACGCTCGATGTCTCCCGCACCGAGCGCCTGGCCGACCATCGCGCCGGTCGCCTGACCGACGCCGAGCCCGGGCACGAACGCGAGCGCTTGCACGCGAAGGCCGAGGCCGTGCGCTGCGACGGTCACCTGATCGATCCGGCCGAGCATGCCGAGTGCCGTGAGAAAGCCGGCGTTGAGCACGAGCATGTCGATCGCCGCGGGCCAGCCAACGCGGTACAGCTCGACGGCGAGCCGCCGATCGATGTTCGTCACGCGCAGCGGAAGGCGAAGATTCGGAATCGCGCCACTGCGCAGCACGAGGATCAGCGAGAGCATCATCGTGAACTGCGCGATCACGGTCCCGATCGCGGAGCCGGTCACGCCGAGCGCCGGCATGCCGAAGTTGCCGAGGATGAGGCCGTAGTTCAGCACCGCATTGACGACGTTCGCGCCGAGCGCGCATACGAATGGAATGCGCGTGTTGCCCACGCCGCGCAGCACGCCCGCGTAGAGCAGACTGAGATAGAAGAACGGCGTGCCTACCATCAGCGGCCGCAGGTACTGCGCGCCGAGCTCGGCGACCGCATCGGTCGCGCCGAGGAGGCTCAGGATCTGCTCGGCGGTGAGCGCTCCTGCCGCGCCGACGACGACACCGACGATCACCGTGAGCATCGTCGACTGCACGAGCAGGTGATTGAGCCGGTCGGTATCACCACCGCCGTACGCGCGCGCGACCAGCGCGACGGTACCGACGATCAGGCCGAGCATGGCGACCATCAGCAGGAACACGACCTGGATCGAGAATCCGATCGCGGTCAGTACATGCTCGCTGTTCGGCAGCCGCCCACACAGGGCGGAGTCCACCGCGAGCATCAGCACGTTCAGGACGTTCAGCCCGATGATCGGCCAGGCGAGGCGAAACAGCTGGCGCGTGATCGACACGGGAGCGAGTACTGCCGACAGAGCGCGCGATTCTAGCTGGACTCCTGGGTTTGTCCTGTGCAAGTTGTGCCGCCCATGCGTCTCGCGTTCCTGATCCCCCTGCTCGCAGGCTGTTTCTCCGAGGCGGGCTCAGAGGACGATGCCGCATTTGCCGCCGAGCTGACCGCGGCCGAGAGCGCGCGCGTGATCGCGCTCGTCAACTACCCCGGTGTCGACCAGGCGAAGCTTCGCGCCACGGTCGGCCTGACCACCGCAGCCGCCGGCGGAATCGCGAGCTACCGCGCCGGGCACGACGGCGTGTTCCCGAGCCTCGATGACGTCGAGATCGACACCCTCGCCGAGCTCGACGCGATCCCGTACGTCGGAGCGACCGCGCTCGCGAAGCTCAACACCTATGCACAGGCGAACCCGGCCCCGGCCGCGCAGAGCGTCGAAGGTGTGCGGTTCCTCGGCTGGCAGGCGGAGATCGTGGTGTGGGGCGTCAACACGGTTCCGGTCGGCGTCCTGAATGGTCTGCTCGACAATCGCGCCGCCGCTAACCTCGTCGCCGCGCGTCCGTTCGCGAGCCTGACCGCGGTCGGCGCCGTGCCATGGATCGGCGGTAATGCGCTGAGTTCGATGCGCGGCCAGGCCCGTACCTGGTGGAACGCGCGCATCTCGACGACTCCGGCGTCGCTCGCAGGAACGTTCGACGGCGTCACGTTCGACGAGACAACCGCGGCGAAGGCGCTCGAGATCGCGAACGCGCGCACGCGCACCGAGATGGTCGCCGGTGGCGTCAACAGCAATGGCGCATCGGCCATCGTCGGGAACCGCCCGTACACCACCATCGCGGCGATCGCGGCCGTCTCCGGTGTCGGGACCTCGACGATGCGAGGGCTCCACACCTACGCAACCGCTCTGCTCTCGGGCGGCTCGATCGCCGACGATCAGCCGTGTACGTCACACGGCGTGTGCGCATCGGGCCTGTGCTCGGGTCTGACGTACTCCGCCGTCGGCTGGTGCCGAGCGACGTGGATGGCCGGAACGTTCACGAGCACCACCGACGCCGCGATCCCGGATGCGAGCCCGAACGGGATCAGCCAGACGCTCGTCGTGAGCGGGCTCGCGACGGTCCCCGAGGATTTGATCGTGAACCTCGACATCGATCACCCGCGCAAGACCGACCTCTACATCGTGCTCACGCAACCGAGCAGCGCCGAGTCGTTGATCTGGGATGTCGACTCGGCGGGTCTCGCGCGCGTGGTCGTCGGCGCTAGCCTCGAACGCGACGCGTCGGTCAACGGCACGTGGACGCTTCACGTGTCCGACCACTTCGGCGGCTCGGCGGGAACGCTGCGCGGCTGGTCGCTCGAGCTGACCAGTCGGTTCGACTAGCCAGATTTGCAGACTATGATGGGGGGGTGGTGCGTTGGATCCGGGAGCACGGCACTCCCATGAAACCGCTCCTGCTCCTCTCGCTCCTCGGAGCCGCTGCGTGCGGCACCCACACCGTCCCCGCGGCGCAAGCGGGTGAGAAGCCGGTAGCCCCGACGGCGCCAAGCGCGGCGACTCCCGCGAACCAGACCTCTTCGGTCGTCCGTGCCGGTGGCCGCACCGTGAAGATCGAGGCGCCGCACGGCGGTGCGATCACGACGCTCGCGGTGACGCCCGATG
>JACCRC010000207.1 GCA_013813765.1 Deltaproteobacteria bacterium
GTGTTCAGATCGCTGATCGGCGGCTCGCTGAACACGGAGGTGCCGAGCACCGTCGTCGCGCCGGTCGTGAGGTCGAGGCCGCGCGCGGTGCCGTCCGACGATGCGGTGAACAGCATGCCACCGTCGGCGGACCAGGCGAGGTCGCGGATCCGGGCGGTGTGACCGGGGACCGCACGCAGCACGCGGTCGCGTGCGAGCTGCCACACGCGAATGCGCCGGCCGCCGAAGACGACGATGCGGTCTCCCGCCGTCTCGATGCCGAACACCGTGCCCTCGTTCGGCAGCGTCTGCACGCGCTCTCCCGTGAGCGGGTCCCAGACGAACGTGTTGCCGGTCTCGTCCGTCGTGACGAGCAGCCCTGCCGCCGTCGCGCCGACATCGGAGCCAAAGGTGTGGCCGCCGAGAGTTGCTCGCACCGCGCCGGTCTCGACGTCCCAGACGGTCGCGACCTCGCCGTGGCCGTAGGCGGCGACCCAGCGCTGCGGCACGTCGCCGCCGACGAGCACGCCATACACGTCGGCCGGCTGCTTGTACCGCCGCACGACGCGGCGCTCGCCGATCGACCACAGCCGCACGATGCCCTTGCCATCGCCGGTGACGAGCCGACCCGCGTCGACCCACGCGAGGCTCGCGATCTCCGAAGGTCCATCGCCGAGTTGCGCGAGCGTCGCTCCCGTCGCCGCGTCGCGGATCATCGTGACGCCGTCGGCGCCCGCGGTCGCGAGCAGCTTGCTGTCGGGCGAGAACGCAGCGGTCCACACCACACCGGTGTGTGGATCCAGCGTGCGGAGCGTGGAGGACGTTGGGTCGCCGAGGAACACGGCGCCGGTCTTCGCAGCCGCAGCGAAGCGAGAGCCGTCGGGCGTCCAGGCGAGCACGTGAGTCCGCTCCGGCGTCGCCTCGGTCGCCTTCCAGCTGTGCAGCAGCTTTCCGGTGATCGCATCTAGCACCTTGAGCTCGCCCGTGGGCGCGGAGCCAAACACCGCGGTGCCGTCCGGCGACACGGCGAGCAACTCGACGCCGGGTACCCTCCACATCTCGCGATTCGTCGTCAGGTCCCACGCGCGCGCGATGCCCTCGCCGATCGAGCTCGAGATCACCCAGTTGCGTCCCGACGCGAGCCCGGCCGCGCTCGTGCTGGCGGTGTGTGGCGGCGCGAAACCAACGAGGCCACCGTATGTGGAACGCGCTACGTCTGCTAGCACGTCGAACGTCGGTGTGGTCTTCCCGTCGCGAGCGTTCAAGGCCCCGACGAGGAGCGGGAGCGCCTTGTCGGGAGACTTCGAGACCAGGCTCTGGCGCGCGAGCTCCTCGAGGCTCGTCGCGAACCGCTCCTCGGCGAGCGTTCGCTGCGTCTGTGCTTCTGCGCGCTGCGCGCGGGCTTCTTCGCGCTCCGCCTGTGCGACGTCGCGCTCCTTGGCGATCCGCCACACGCCGATCGCCGCGATCGTGATCAGCACGCCGAGCGCCACCACCGCGGTCAGCACCATGCCGCGGTGCTTCGCGATCCAGCGGCGGATCAGCTGGCGCGTGGTGTAGCGATGCGCCGCGACGAGCTTGCCGGCCTGAAACGCGCGCAGATCGTGGGCAAGGCCCTCGGCGGTCGCGTACCGATCCTCGGGTCGCCGCGCCATCGCCTTCTCGACGATCGCGATCAGCTCGGGCGGTGCATCGGGTGCGAGCTCGCGCACCGGCTGCGGCGCCTCGGTCGCGACCCGGTGGAGCAGCTCCTCCATCGTGCGTGCCTGGCGGTACGGCCGCACGCCCGCGAGCACGTGATAGAGGATCGCGCCGATCGCGTAGACGTCCGCGTGCTCGTCGACCTTCTCGCCGATCGCCTGCTCGGGCGGCATGTACGCCGGCGTGCCGAGCACGGCACCGATCATCGTCTCGCCTTCGTTGTCGGGTGGGATCGTGGACGCGTGCGGCAGGGAGTCGAGCTCCTCGCCGGTCACCAGGTTCTTCGCGAGCCCCCAGTCGATCACGACGGTCTCGCCGTATGCGCCGACGAGGATGTTCGCCGGCTTGAGGTCGCGATGGATCACGTGCTCGCTGTGCGCATACGCGAGGGCATCTGCGACGACGATCAGGTGCGGTACGAGCGTCATCCGAGCGTCGAGTGTGCTGGACTCGTCGATCAGCGCGTCGAGCGTGCGCCCCTGCACGAGCTTCATCGCGTAGAACGGCTCGCCGCTCTCCCAGCGCCCGACCTCGTAGACCGGCACGATCGCGGGGTGCTGGAGGTTCGCGGTGACCAGCGCCTCGCGCGCGAACCGCGCGATGATGTCCGGAGTCGGCCTCAGGACCTCCTTGATCGCGACGATCCGGTTCGTGCGCGGATCGCGCGCGCGGAACACGCGGCCGAGACCGCCGCGCGCCAGTTCGTCGAGCAGCTCGAATCGATCGCGGTGCACCGTGCCGAAGCGCTGGATCGTCGCCGCCTGCATCTCCTGGCCGACGGAGCGCGCCTGACTATCCGACTTCGAGCCGGGCTTCGACGACGGCGACGTACCGGCCGCGCGGCGCGCGACATCGGACGACGGCACGAGCGTATTGTCCGCAAGCGTCTCCTGCGTGGCGGCCCTGGCGCTCGGCGCTGCGACCGTCGCTGCGGAGGCCGGATTCGTCACCGGCGCCGCGATCGTGTGCTCGGTGCCGCTGGGAGGCTCGCGCTCGTCGGTCATTCGCCGGACCAGTACCGAACCTTACCCGTGTCCATGTGGATGAAGCCGCTCTGCATGTAGAGCCCGACGCCGCCGACCCGCTGAGCCATCGCCCACGCGTGGAGCGCCTTGGTGGCGGTATTCGGCAGGTAGAAGTCGATCGCATCGCCGTGCGAGTGGGCGCTGTCGCGTGCGACCTGGTGACCCTTCTTGCGAAGGATCAGGTTGTACTTCGGATGCCGGAACGCGGAGACGACGTGAACCGTGTCGCTGCGGAACTTTTTCGCCGCGCTCACTGCCATCCCGATCAGCCGCGGCTCCATCTCGGAGGGCTCGTTCGTGAAGTGATCGCGGAGGAAGCGATCGATCGTCGGTTGCGCAGGCGGTCGGTCCGGATCGACGGCGAGCCACTCGTGCGTCCACGTGTTGTAGAAGTTGATGTGCTTGGGCGGCTTCGTGCCGGGCTTTGGAACCGGACCGTGCTTCGTCGACTTCGCGGCGCGGTCCTTGTCCTTCTTGACCACGCCATCGTCGGCACTGGCCCCCGAGATCGAGCCGAGGAGCAGGATCGCGAGGGCAGCGATGGACCGGATCACGATGGAGTGCGTCCGCGCAGCTGGATCAGCGTCTCGGCGGGCAGCACCTCGTTGAGCGAGCCCGAGCGGAAGCCAGCGAGGTCGAGCGCGACGTACGAGAACCCGAGCCGCTTGCCGAGCGCGACGATCGCCTCGCGCACGCCGGGCGCGACGATTCGCGGCAGCTCGCCGGTCTCGATCTCGAGCCGCGCGATCGTGTCGTGGTAGCGAACGCGCAGCTGGCGGAACCCGAGCTCGCGCAGGCCATCCTCGAAGTCATCGACGCGGCGCAGGCGATCCGGGGTGATCTGCGTCCCGTACGGAAACCGCGAGGACAGGCATGCGAGCTGCGGCTTGTCCCAGGTGCGTAGCCCGAGCTGCTTCGAGAACGTGCGGACCTCCGCCTTCGACAGCTCTGCCTCGACGAGCGGCATCCGCGCGCCGCGATCGCGCGCAGCAGCGATGCCGGGACGAACGTCGCCGAGATCATCGAGGTTCGTGCCGAGCGCGATGAGGGCGCCGCCGAGCTCCGCCGCGATCGGTGCGGCGACCTCCATCAGCTCGGTCTTGCACAGCGCACATCGGTGCGTGGGGTTGTCGGTGAAGCCGGGCACCTCGAGCTCGTGCGACTCGACGACGCGGTGGCGGTCACCGAGGCCAAGCTCCTTCGCGAGCGCGATCGCATCGGCGATCTCGGAGCGCGCCATCGTCTGCGAGACCGCGGTCACCGCGTGACAGCGCTCGCCGAGGGTCTGGGCTGCAACGGCCAGGAGAAATGCCGAGTCCACGCCGCCCGAGAACGCGACCACGACCTGGCCATAACCGGTCAGGGTGGTGCGGAGGGCCTCGAGCTTGGACATCGCCTCAACCTAGCGCACTCGCTTGCGGAGGTCGATCGCCCAGATCCCCGGCGAGAGAGGGGCCACCGCGACGACCTCCTGGCCCCACTCGGTGGCGCTCCGCGGGATGTTCCGGCTCGCCGGCTCGTGGTCCGTGATCACCCGCAGCACCGACCCCATCGGCAGGGACTCGAGCGCGAGCTTGGTCCGCACGAAGGTGAACGGGCAGACCTCGCCGCGGATGTCGAGCTCGTCACCAGGTGACGACGAGGTCGGCGGCGAAGACGAGGGCGAGGAGCTGGTCATGGCGGAGCGGGCCGGCGGGCAGGGGAGCGGGGCGCGCCGACGGGGCGAGCTCCATGGGCTGGAGATACACCACCCAGTCACCTTCGGCCACCGGTGGCGCGGCTGCACCCGGGCGCACGAGGTGCAGCGTGGTCCTCACGTCCACACCTCGACCGCGGTGGCTCGTGCGAGCGCGCCCGCGAGGTCGACACCGACGACGTGACCGAACGAGCGCAGCGCCACCGCCGAGCGCTCGGCGAGCGGGGTCAGCAGCGGCTCCTCGACGACGACCTCGACGCTGGCACCGCGCAGCGTGAGCCCGAGCGCCGCGCGCAGTGCCTCGGACTGGCGATGCGGATCGCGGGTCCGGCAGATCACCGCGATGATCATGTCAGCGCGATCACGCGGTCGCTCGTGCCGATCACCGCCGCGTGATCATCCTGGCTTCCGCGCACGACGCCGTCGACGAGCGCGAGCCCGACCGCGGAATTCGAGCACACGGTGAGCTCGCAGTCGTCGTCGAGCAGCGCCATGGCGACGTCGGGTGCATCGGCGAGCGCGGCCGCGCCGGCGTCCATCGCGAACAGGGCGACCTCGTGCC
>JACCRC010000210.1 GCA_013813765.1 Deltaproteobacteria bacterium
CTGCAGAGCGTGTGGGTGATCGATCAAGGCGACTTCCTGTCGACCTCGATCACGCAGGCATCGACCCGCGGCAAGGTGTACCGGCTCGAGATCCAGGCGCTCGGCCAGGTCAACCTGCTCGAGTAACTCCCCGGACAGGGCCGAAATCTTGCCCCGCCGACGGTGTCCCTCGACGCTCGGGGTATGCCCAGTCGCGAGCCCGAGCTGTACAAGGACAAGGTCGAGGTCAGCCTCGACGGCCGGCAGATCTTCTATCTGTTCTTCGGGGGCAGCGTGATCGTCGGCATCGTGTTCGTGCTCGGCGTGCTGGTCGGCCGCCGTGTCGAAGCGCGGGGGCACATCGATCGCGCACGCACCCACACGGCGAGCGATCCGCTCGCGGCGCTCGATCGCCTCGAGGGAAGCGGCGGCCTGTCGTTTCAAGGCGCGCTGACCGGCAAGGATGCACCGAGCAGCGTGGAGAAGACGATCGATCAGATCGAGAAGCAGCGCGCCGAGAAGAAGCCGGAGCCCAAGGTCGAGAAGAAGGTCGAGGCGCCGAAGGTGGAGAAGAAGGCCGAGGAGAAGAAGGCCGACGCGAAGAAGACCGACGAGGCGAAGGCCGGTCCGATCGTGAAGCCGGAGCCCGACAAGAAGTCCGAGCCGAAGGCCGAGAAGAAGGCGGAGCCGGTGGCGGAGAAGAAGCCCGACGAGCCGAAGTCGCGGTACACGCTGCAGCTCTCGTCGTTCCAGGATCGCAGCGAGGCGGAGGCGTTCCTCGACTCGGTGAAGTCGCAGGGCTTCTCGGCGCAGATCACGCAGGCCGAGGTCGAAGGCAAGGGCACGTTCTACCGCGTGCGCATGGGCACGTACCGCTCGATGGATGCGGCGACCAGCGCGAAGAGCGAGCTCGAGAAGGCCGGCAAGTCGGCCTCGATCATGAAGCTCTAGCTGAACGCGGGAAGGGCAGCGACCCACGCGGGCGCGCCGCCATCCGCGACGACGACGAGTCCCGCATCGCGCGGCCACGGCAGCGGTCGCGCGAACGGTGGAGCGAGCGCGACGGCGGTCGCACCGTGGAGCCGCGCCTCGAGCAGGCCGAGCGCCGGCGCGCCCTCGATCACGGCGATCCGCCCTAGCTGCGTGGCGAGGTCGGTCTCGATCGCGAGATCGGAGCGGCCGTCGCGCGGGAAACGCGTGGCCCCCGGGCGATGAGCCCGCGACGCGCTGCCGACGACCCGGATCGCGCGCGGAGACGTGCCGTCGAGGAGGTCGGTCACCGACGCGCGAAGCGAGACCCGACCGTCCCTGCGGCGCAGCATCGCGAGCGCGTGGAGCTCACCCTGGCCGAGCGCCTCGGTCCAGTCGCCAAGGACCTGCGAGACCCGCGCGATCGAGATCGCAGGCTCGCCGACGATGTAGAGCGCGTACAGCGCGAGGAGCGCACGGCGTGCGGAGCCAGAGAGCCCGAGCCGATGCGTGAGCTCGCCGAGCTCGTTGTCGACCGCGATGATCGGTACCTCGGCTTCGTTACCGCGCGATGCCTCGAGGCCAAACGCCACGAGCGGCTCGCGCCAGGTCCGGTTCCTCACGACGCTTGCGGGACGCTGAGCACCAGCGAGGTCCGCGACGAGCTCGCCGCCACCGCGCGCGGCACGCTCGCGCATCTCGCGCAGGCGATCTGCAGCGGCACCCACGGGCTGATCGCTCGGTTCCGCGGAGATGGTTCCGACCGGAGCACCCGCACCGCTGATCGGCGCGCGCCACGGCTCGGACTCGCCTGCGCCGATGCCGAGCAGGCTGATGTCATCGCCGGCGACGAGCTGTGCGAGCGGCATGCCCGTCGTCCACGGCGCGTCGAGCACGCTCAGGGAGTGCGCGAGGCAGTGGAGCCGCACGAGGCCCTGCGATGTGACGAGCACGATCACTGGCGAGGCCGCGTGACAGATCACGTCCTCGACAGGCGCGCCGACGACATGGCGGAACGGCCGGCCGTCGGAGAGCCGGTAGATCAACACCTCGTCGCTTCCCGGGCGCGTGACCCACAGGTGGCCCTGCGCGGCGCCGATCGAGCGCGGCGGGGAAGGCAGCTGGAGCTGCAGGCGGAGCAGCGGACGGGACGACACCGCGTCCCAGACCTCGAGCTTCTTGAGCAGGCCGAACAGGACCTGGTTGCGCTCGAGCCCGACGATGAACTCGATCGGCGTACCCGGATCGATCTTCTGCGCCGCGAGGCCGCGGCCGGCCGCGCGCACGACGGTGATGTGCTTCCTGTCGGGCGTCGCGAGGACCATCCGCGTCCCGGTCACCCCTGCGAGGTGCATCGGGGTCTCGAGCTCGAGCCGCGAGACCGCCTCGAGGTGCGGCGGCAGGTAGAGCGTCAGCGCCGGGGAGGGCGTGCGCGTGATCGTGCACATCATCGCCGGCGGACCGACCATCGCGATGTCGACGTCGTCGTCGTCGAGCGTGATCTGCGCGACCGGCGGTGCAACACCTCGCTCGAGCAGCACGACCTCGCGCCCGCGGCGGATGATCGCCCACTGCCCGTCGAGCGAGGTCGCGATCATTTTTTCGGACCGAACCCACGAATGAGCCGGACGAGGCCGTCGAGCACCTCGGGCTTGCCCTGGAGCTGCGACTTCATCGCCGGCATCGTCGCGCTCTTCCCGGCGGCCTGACCGCCCTCCATGATGATCGTCTTGATCTGCTCGTCGGTGACGCTCGCCTGCCACGCGGGGTCGGTGTAGTCGCGCGGCTTCGGATTCAGGTTTGCCGCCATCTGACCGTCGCCCTTGCCGCCGACCCCGTGGCAGATCGCGCAGGTCTCCCGGAACATCGCCTTGGCAAGCTCGTCGGGGTTGCCGGCAGCTTCCCCGCCGGTACCCGGGTTGCTCGGACCCGACTCCGGCTTTGCGTTCTTCGAGCCCGTGGTTGGCGGAGGAGGCTTGTCACCCTTCCCGCAGGCGGAGGTAGTGATCAGCGCGAATGAAAGGAACAGCCAACGCATGCCGCGAGCTTATCACTCGTACGGATCGGTTTTCTTCCACGAGCGGAACACCTGGCCCGCGGTGACCGTCAGCTTGAGCTCGTAGAGCGAGGTCTCGTGGTCGCAATCGACGTCGCCGACGGCGCGCAGCGTGGCCGAGGTCCCAGAGGGGTCAGGGATGTACTCGTACGTGTACCGGTACTCGTCGTCGATCGTGAAGCCGAGCTGCTGCCAGCCCGGCGCGGCCCAGGTCGCCGGATCGGGGCTGCACGTGCCGCCCTGATCGCAGCACGACGGGCGCGGTGTCGGACCAGCGCCCTGCGGAAACTTCCCGTTCGCCAGGTAGCTGAGCGTGACCTTCTCGGCGAGGTAGCCCAGCAGATCCTCCGCCTCCTGCGACCGCACGTTTGCGGTGCACGCGCGCTTCGCCGCCGGGCACGTCGCGATCGCGCACAGCGCCGCGAGCAAGAGGACGTACCGGACGCGGCGCCACCACATGACCGGGGCACCCTAGTCCCGATCGACCCGACGTGCAAAGGCCTCGATGATGCGTGCCGTGTGCCGCGGCGCCTCGAGCTGCGGGGCGTGGCCAACACCGCGCATCACCACGAGCTCGGCGCGGGGCAGGGCCTGCACGAGGTCCTCGGCCACCCGCTTGGAGATGATCCGGTCCTGCTCGCCGTGGATGACGAGCGTCAGGTGATCGATGCTCGCGACGTCGCGCGGTACGCCGTCGGCCTCGCCGGCGAGCACGAACCCGCGGAACAGCTTCTGGAGCGTGCTCGCGCGTCGCACGCGCTCCATGATCACGTGGCGGATCACCGCCTTTCCGACGGGTGGCGGCCGCTCGAGCGCGATCGCCATGAACTTGTCGACGTCCTGCTCGCGCGGGATCAGCGGGTTGTCGCCGTCGATCCAGGTGCGCGCGGGGCCGTCGTGAATGTCGCGACCGATCGATGCCACCAGCACGAGCCCGGCGACTCGATCGGGAAACGACGCCGCGAGCCGGAGCGCGACGCCGCCACCCATCGAGTTACCGCAGATGATCGCGCGATCGACGCCGGCGTGATCGAGCACGCGCAGCACGGCCTCCGCGTGGTGACGGATCGTGGCCTCGCTCTCGGGCACGTCGGTCGATGTCCCGTGGCCGGGCAGATCGATCAGGTCGATACCGCGCGAGCGCGGCACGAGCGCCGACATGAGCAGCCACGTCTCCTTGTCGCCGCCGAAGCCGTGGATGCACGCGAACGGGTGACCCTTCTTGCCGGCGCGGTGCGCGTACGCGACGCCATCGATCGTTCGCTGCGCGCGCACACCGGCGGCGAGTGAGACCGTGCGCTGGATGGCACGCAGCTGGAGGCCGCCCATCGCGACCTCGAGGTCGTCACGCCACGTCGCCATCAGCGCTTCATGCGGTCGCGCGCGACCTCGAGCACCGAGAGCGCGCTGTCGACGCGATTGAACGGCGGCATGATGTACGCGCCTTGCACCCGGTGCTTCACGGCCGCGAGTGCTTCCTGCGCGATCTGGATGCCGACGGCGCGCGCGGCCGGCCCACCGCCGACCTTCGCCATGCGCTCGCGATACTCCGCGGGAATCCCCATGCCGGGCACCTCGTTGTGGAGGAACTCGGCGTTGCGATGTGATGCAAGCGGCAGGATCCCGACCATCACGGGGAGACCGAGTGGCTTCACGTCGTCGAGGAAGCGCTCGAGCGTGCGCGGGTCGTACACGGGCTGCGTCATGATCAGCTCCGCGCCCGCGTGCTTCTTCTCCTCGAGGCGACGGAGCTCGCGCTCGCGATCGTGCGCGGCGGGCTCCGCGCCGGTGGCGAGCACGAACGACGTGGGCTCGCACTCCTTGCCCGCCGGATCGACGCCGGCGTTGAGACCCGACGCGATCCGCAGGAGGCCGACCGAGTCGACGTCGTAGACCGGCGTCGAGAACGGGTAGTCGCCCATCTTCGGCGGGTCACCCGTGATGATCACGAGGTTGCGCAGGCCGAGGCCCTGCGCGCCGAGCAGGTGCGCGATGATGCCGAGGAAGCTGCGGTCGCGCGCGCAGACATGGAGGATCGGCTCGACGGCGGTCTCGCGTGCGAGCCGCGCACACACCGCCACGTTCGCCATCCGGGCCGACGCACGCGGGCCATCCGCGATGTTCACGATGTCGACGCCACCAGCGAGCAGATCCGCGACCTGCTGCTTGGTCTTCGTCAGATCACTTCCCGCGGGAGCCGTGATCTCGACGG
The DNA here is from genome assembly GCA_013813765.1 of Deltaproteobacteria bacterium. GTDB lineage: Bacteria > Myxococcota_A > Polyangia > Haliangiales > Haliangiaceae > JABFXX01. The sequence continues at coordinate 5,217 of JACCRC010000210.1, forward strand.
ACACCGCGAATTCGCCGGCGACGAGGCGCTCGCCGAGCTTGCTGCGCTCGGCGAGCGGGACCTTCGCGGCCGGCGCAGGGGCGGGTGCGGTCGTGATCGAGACGTTCGCCCCGGGCGCGCGCTCGGACCCGGGGCGTTCGAGCGACTCGCCGCGCAGCATGCGCACGCTGCCGAGCATCGCGCGCGTGTGATCCGGCGTGGTGCCGCAGCAGCCGCCGACGAGGCGAACGCCGCCCTTCAGCATGCGTCGCGCGAACACGCCGAAGTGCTCCGGGTTCGCGACGTACAGCGTGCGGCCCTCGACGGAAGCGGGCAGGCCGGCGTTGGGCTGCGCGATCACGGGGCGGCCGCGGCCGACCATGCCGGTGGTCACCTGATAGAGCTCCGCGGGGCCGATTCCGCAGTTGCCGCCGACGACATCCGCGCCGGCCGCGATCATGCGGTCCGCGACCTCGTTCGGCGACAGCCCACCTTCTGCCTTGCCGTGCGCGTCGAACACCATCATCGCGATCACCGGCATCCGCGAGCCGCCGCGCTCGCGCGCGACCTCGAGTGCGAGCTCCATCTCGAGGATCGACGTGAACGTCTCGAGCATGATCACGTCCACGCCGGCGAGCACGAGGACGTCGACCTGCTCGGCGAGCGCGAATCGCGCGTTGCGGCGCTCCGCGGCGGTGGCGATGCCGAACCGCGCGCCCGATGGCCCGACCGCGCCGGCGACGTACGCGCGATCACCGGCGACGTCGCGCGCGATCGCGACCGCGGCGC
>JACCRC010000213.1 GCA_013813765.1 Deltaproteobacteria bacterium
TCACGTCGCGCTCCACGACGGCGCGTACTGCGCGTTCGCCGCGCACGACGGCAACAATCGCGGGCTCGGCTGGTTCGGTCCCACCGGTACGTGGCCCGCGCACCGGGGTCAGGGACTCGGCGAAGTGTTGCTCGTCGCCTGCCTCGTCGATGTCGCGGCGTTCCACGCGCAGTGCGAGGTCGCATGGATCGGACCGAGGCCGTTCTACGCGAAGGTCGCCGGCGTCGTGGAGGACCGTCGGTTCTTGCTGCTGACGAAGCCGCTCTAGAGAGCGTGGGTCCGACCCCTTTGTTGCGCAACTTGTGCAGAAACGGGGTCCGACCCCATCTTCAAGCGACAGGTGGCGGGCCGTACGAGAGTGCGAACCAGCTCGCGACGTTGTTCGCACTCCAGCCGACGCCGTAGAGCCGCGGATAGATCACGCGCGGCTCGTCCTTCTCGATCGCGACGGTGATCCGGCGCGCGAGCTCCGCGGGATCGCCAGTCGGCGCGAACCGGCCGAACAGTCCGCCGCCGCCGTAGCCGTCGCGCGCGCCTTGCTCGAGTGCCGAGTGCACGGGGCCCGGATAAACGGTGATCACGCGAATGCCGTGCGCGGCGAGCTCGGCGCGAGCGATCTCCGACGCCATCGCGAGCCCGGCCTTCGAGGCGCCGTAGTACGCGCAGCCCTTGAGCGGGACCTTGCCCGCCATGCTCGCGATGTTGAGGATGAGGCCCTCGCCGCGCTCGACCATGCCGCGCACGACGAGATCCTGCAGACGAAGCGGCGCGAGCAGGTCGACCGCCATCAAGGACGCCGCGTCGTCCCAGTCCCACGTCGGCAGACCTTGCACGCGCATGATGCCCGCGCAGTTCACGAGGCCGTCGACGGGCGCGGTGTTGCCGAGCTTCTCGATCAGCGGAGGAAGCGCCTCGAGGTCGCGCAGATCGACCGCGTGCGTACTCGCGTTTCCGATGCCCGCGGCCAGCGCCTTCATCCCCTCCGTCTCGCGATCCAGCAGCGCCAGCCGCGCGGACGGGTAGAGCCCGCGCAGCTCGCGTGCGATCGCCGAGCCGATCGCGCCCGCTGCCCCCGTGACGAGGATGTGCCCGAGCTTCACGAGAGCCTCGAGTCCAGAGCGAACCACAGCACGAGCGCCTTCTCGCGCGCGCCCTTCCACATCGCCGGTCCGAGGAACAGACCCGGCGAGACCTCGCGGATCTCGTCGTGGATGTGGCGGATGTACGACGGGTTCACGTCGAGGTCGTAGTCGAGGATCAAGGTCGGCTTTCCGTCGATCGCGGACGGGCCGAACAGGGTGTCGAACGGAAACAGGTTCTGCCGGCCGAGCGCGCGCGGCACGTGCACGCGGTTGTGGCCGACGCCGTGCGTATCGCTCGACGCCTGAAACGTCTTGCCCTCCCACACGAACGCGCGCGAGGCCGCCCAGCGCCGCAACGGTCCAGCGACCGCGCCCGGCAGTCCGCGTACGGTGAGCATGCGGCCGATCAGCGCGCCGTCGGCGGCGTGCATCGACGAGGACACCGTCGCGGCGCGGTACAGCGCATCCAGCTCGTTCATCGAACGCGCGGCGAGCGAATCGAGCGTCAGCGTCGAACCGCGAGCGGCAGACGTCGAGGTGGTGGTTGCGGGCGTTTGCGTGGAAAGCATCGGAGGTCCCTTTCGTTCTGTTCGTCGGGCTCGCTCAGTCGCGGGGTTGCGGTGTCGAGCGTCAGTGTCGCGTGTCGGTCGAGCGTGTCGGTCGAGCGTGTCGGTCGAGCGTGTCGGTGGAATCGGTGGAGTCGGTGGAGCGAGTCCTCAGCTCTTCTTCGAGCGGGGGCCGCGAGTACGCGGCAGGTCGGGCGCGACGAGCCGCCAGCAGGCGGCGCCGGCCTGCTCGAGCTGCTTGTCGTCGAGGCGGAGGTAGCCGAGTCGCTGCGCCTTGATCAGGCCGACGAAGGCGCCCCACAGGAGCGCGATGATCACGTCGACGGACGGGCCGTCGGAGCGATCGCGCAGGCGCTTGCCGGCGAGCCACAGCGGGGCGAGCACGCTGAGCTCGACCTCGCGGCTCTTGTTGTCGAGGTACGCGACGTGGTCCTGCATCTCGAGGAACCGGAACGCGTCGGGCTCCGTCTTCGCGAACGTGCCGAGGCGCCGCCAGAGCTCGGCAAACCACATCTCCGCCGCATCGAGCCTGTAGAGGTCCGGGTCCGGGACGCCGACCAGCAGCGCGGCGCGCAGGCGCTGCTTCGCGTCGCGGTAGACCTCGTTGACGAGCGCTTCCTTGTTCTCGAAGTAGCGATAGAGCGTGCCGGTGCCGACGCCGGCCGCCTCGGCGACCTCGGGCACGGCGGTGCCGTGGTAGCCGCGCTCGGCGAACGCCTCGAGTGCGGCGTCGAGGATGATGCGGCGCTTGTCGTCCACGAGTGGTCGTCCGCGGCCACGCTTGGCCCTATTTACGGAACGAACGTTCATTCCGTAATTCATACGGCGGCAGTCGTGCCCTGTCAACAGGATCCGGTTCGCAGTACAACCCGCCCATGAAGCTCAGGAGCTGGATCGTCGCGACGTCACTGGTGTTCGGCTCCGGATGCTTGATGCGAACGAGCACGCACGAGTCCGCGATGGCCAAGGCGAAGACCGCGCACGACGAGAAGGTCGCGGACCTCGACAAGCAGATCGCTGACCTGACCAAGATGCGGGACGCTCTGCAGACGGAGATCGACGCGCAGACGACCCTGCTCGCGGATCTCAAGGGCCGGCTCGAGAGGCTGGGTCAGAACGTCGACTCGCTGACCAAGGACAACGCGGAGGCGGCCGCGCGCCTCGAGGAGCTGCGCAAGCAGAAGGCGGCTGCCGACGCGCGCCTCGCGACGTTCAAGAGCCTGCTGTCCAAGCTGCAGTCGATGATCGACAGCAAGCAGCTCAAGGTCGTGATCCGCGACGGCCGCATGATCATCGCGCTGCCGAACGACATCCTGTTCGACTCGGGGAAGACGTCGGTGAAGAAGGAGGGCAAGGACGCGCTGGAGAAGGTCGCGCAGGTCCTCGCCACAGTGGCCGACCGCGACTTCCTCGTCGCGGGCCACACCGACAACGTCCCGATCAAGACCGGTCAGTTCCCGTCGAACTGGGAGCTGTCCGCGGCGCGCGCAGTCGAGGTCGTGCGGTTCCTCGTGTCGAAGGGCATGGACGGCAAGGTGCTCGCGGCCGCCGGCTTCGCCGAGTTCGATCCCGTCGTTGCGAATGACAATGACGGAAACCGCGCGCAGAACCGCCGCATCGAGATCGTGCTGCAGCCGAACATCGGCGATCTGCCGAACCTCGACGAGCTCACGAAGTAGTTCGCAGCAACAGCAAGTACTCGACGTTGCCAGCCGGGCCGGTGATCGGCGATTCGACGTCCTCGTGCGCGGTGAAGCCGTGCCCGGTCGCCCAGGTGCGGACCTTGTCGACGGCGCCGCGCCGCGCCGCTTCGTCGCGAACGACGCCGCCGCTGCCGACCTGATCGCGGCCAACCTCGAACTGCGGCTTCACGAGCACGACGAGCGGCTTGCCGGCGGGCGGTCGCAGCAGCTCCGCGACGCGGGGCAGCACGAGCGTGAGCGAGATGAACGACACGTCGATCACCGCTAGCTCCGTGGCCTCGGGCACGAGTGCCAGGTCCATGTTCCGGACGTTCACGCGCTCGATCGTGACGACGCGCGGATCCTGACGTAGTGACCACGCCAGCTGGCCGTAGCCGACGTCGATGGCGTAGACCTTCGTCGCGCCGCGACGCAGCAGCACGTCGGTGAAACCGCCGGTCGAGGCGCCGACGTCGAGGCAGACCATGCCGGTCGGATCGATCGAGAACGTGTCGAGGCCCTTCACGAGCTTGAGCGCGCCGCGAGAGACGTACGGGTGGTCTTCCTCGCGCAGCGTGATCTCCGCCGAGGCGTCGAGCTGCGTGCCCGGCTTGCTCGCAGGCTGGCCGTTGACGAACACCGCGCCGCTCATCACGAGTGCGGCCGCGCGCTCTCGGCTCACGGCGAGGCCGCGATCGACGAGCAGCTTGTCGAGACGTTCGCGCGGCATCAGCGTCCCCGCGTGGCGACGAAGTTGTCGGAGGGCCTCGCCGAGTGCAGGCGGCCGCACCCGGCGATTGCCAGGACCAGGAGCGGAAGTGCGCGCTGCACAGGGCAATTCTACGACGCCTTGACAAACCGCACGAGCGTTCTATTCTGCATGCATGGCGAAAGGCGAAGAGACACGGCAGGCGATTCTCTCGCGGGCATTCGAGCTCGCGACGGTCGTCGGTGTGTCGGGGCTCTCGATCGGCCGGCTCGCCGAGGCGACCGGGCTGTCGAAGAGCGGGCTGTTCGCGCACTTCGGATCGAAGGAAGCGCTCGAGGTCGCCGTCGTCCAGGAGGCGAGTCGCCAGTTCGTGCAAGAGGTGATGGTGCCGGCGCTGCGCGAGCCGCGCGGCGTGCCTCGCATCCGCGCGTTGTACGATCGCTGGCATCAGTGGGGAATGCGGCCGGGAGGCTGTTTCTTCGTCGGTGCGAGTGCCGAGCTCGATGATCGTCCAGGCGCGCCGCGCGACGCGCTCGCACAGGCCTGCAAGGACTGGATCGACGAGCTGACGAAGGCCGCATCGATCGCGATCCGCGAGGGTCACTTCCGCACCGACCTCGAACCCGCGCAGTTCGCGTTCGAGGAGTACGGCATCATGCTCGGTCTCCACACCTTCCATAGCTTCTTGCGCGAGCCCCAGTCCCTCGAACGATCTCACCGCGCCTTCGAGCGCCTGCTCGACTCCGCGCTCGTTCGCAACGTTCGTCCCAGCTGAGCCATCGAAACCCCAGGAGATCACCGTGCTTCATCCATCCCAGCCGCCCAAAATTAGCACGACCGTTCGTTCTAAGACGGCGCTCCGATTCGCCCGTGCGGCGCTGCAGACCGCGTACATCCTCTCCGAGAACCTCGGAAGCGGCCTCGCCGAACGACTGTTCACATCCCCGAAGCGCTACGCACGCCCGGACCGGGAGAAGGCGATCCTCGCGAGCGCACGCCGGTTCGAGGTCGACGTCCACCTCCGGTCTCCGCGCTGGAACGGCGCCCGCACGCCGGTGACCTGCTGGCGCTGGGGCGTCGGTCCGGCGGTGCTGCTCGTCCACGGCTGGGAAGGACGCGGCTCGCAGCTCGGCGCGTTCGTCGAACCGCTCGTCGCGGCCGGCCTGTCGGTCGTCACGTTCGATGCACCGGGGCACGGCAGCTCGCCGGGAAACCGCCTGTACCTGACCGATCTCGCGGACGCGATCATCGACGTCGCCGCTGCGGTCGGTCCTCTGCACGGCCTCGTGGCGCACTCGTTCGGCGCGGCGGCCTCGCTCCTCGCATACGCGCGCGGCGGCGTCGATGCGGCCCGCAACGTCATGATCTCGCCGAACGTGATCATCGAGGACTCGGTGCGGAAGTTCGCTCGCATGGTCGCGCTCGACGAGGGTGACCGCACCTCGCTCGAGGACAACCTCGCGCAGGCCACCGGCATCGGGATCGAATCGCTTCGCCTCGATAACCTCGTCGGCTCCCGCGACGCCTCGCTGCTCGTGATTCACGACCGCGACGACCGCGAGGTCCCCGCGGTCCACGGCGAGCGTCTCGCCGAGCAGTGGGGCAACGCCGCGCTGGAGCTCACGGAAGGCCTGGGCCACCGCAAAATCCTGCGCACTCGCGCGGTCATCGCGAAGGTCGTGGAATCTGTACGAGTCGGCGTGCCACTCCCGCCGTCGGACCTGGTTCGCGAGCTCGACCGCCTGCTTGACAGCTCACCGACCCGCTGATACCTATCCGCCTCCCACTCCTGGGGTCTTAGCTCAGCTGGGAGAGCGCCAGAATCGCACTCTGGAGGTCAGGGGTTCGATCCCCCTAGGCTCCACCAGGAAAACGAAGTCGCCGCGTAGAGATACGCGGCGGTTTTGTTTTCGGGATTCCCTCGCGGGAACGGTTGGGGAACGATTGGGGAACGATTGGACCACGCGACTTAGACCACTTGCGGGTGTTCAGTGGTTCGGCGTTCAGGTGGTCTACGGCTTCTCGGCGCCTGCCTTCAGCCCGCCTTCGAGAAGCACGAGGCCCCGCCGGTTCGCGCCCGCCGCCGCAGCGCCCGGTGCTGCATACGCGTGCATCGTCGTGCGCTCGTCCTCGTGACCGAGGGTCGCCGCGATGAGGTGTCCGGCGAGCCCACGCTCGGCCGTGAGCGTCGCGAGAAGACCGCGCAGCGCGTGCGCGGTCACTTCGGGCACGCCCGCCTTCTGGCAGATGCGTCGCACGTTCCCGATGATCCAGTCGCGCCAGTGGGCACGGCCTTCGAGCGCCTCGCGGGCGGCAGCCTCGGGCGTCTCCGGGTCCTTCGACGTCGGTCCCTCTCTCGTCGCCTGGAACAGGAACGCGTCGCGGTGCTTGTCCTTCGCGCAGCGCACGAGGAGCGGTCGGAGTACCTCGGGCACCTCCAGTGTACGGCGACCCGCGGGCGTCTTGCTGCACGGGATCCACAGCAGATCGCCCGGCGCCTCGTCCTCGTCGAGATCCCTCACGCGTCGCGAGGTGATCTCGCTCGCACGCATGCCGAGGAGCAGCGCAACGAGGGCCGCCGTGGCGCCGACATCGCCGCGCTCTGCCAACTCCAGCGCCTTGAGATACCAGGCGCGCGCCTCCTTGACCCGAAGCGTGTTGCCTTCCAAGCCGAGCGACTTGCCACGCGGCCTGCGCTTGCCGATGCCCTTCACCTTCTCGCACGGATTCTCGCGCAACCAACCCTTGGCGACGCACCACGCGAGAAAGCTCTTCGTCTGCGCCAGGACGTTGCGATGCGTGTCCGCCGACATCGGCTTCTTCGTGCGTTCGCTCAGGCGCGTGCGCAGGTCTAGGTAGTGGGCCTCGCAGCGCTTCGCCGAAAGGAGTTGGAGCGGCAACGCAGTTGGAAAGAACTCGCGGATCGACCAGAGCGTCGTCACCGTGGACCTCTCCTTATTACCCTTCTCGCCGAGAAACGTCTCGTACGCATCGAGCGCCGTCTCGGTCGTGTGTTCCTCCCTGTCGAGGCTGGCAAGAAGCAGCTCCATGTAGCGCAGCGCCTTGGCCTCCGATTCGAACTTGACGGACTCGCGCCGTCCCGCGGCATCGATCTGGACGATGCGGAACAGACCGTTCTCCTCGTAGGGACCGAGGACGCGTTCGCCCTGGCGCTTACGACTCACGAGTCACCTTCCTTGCTCTCCACGATGTTGAGTGCGCGGGCAAGCAGATCCTTGATCGCGTCGGTGCGGTTGAACTCAACACCGCGCTGTTCCTTCCCGAGCCGCTTGGCATGCCGATCGATGCGCGAAAGCAATCGATCGGTCAGCCGCACGGCCACCTGCGTCGTCGGTTCCTGTGGCACGGCGACGATGGTATTCATTCGTCATACGTTTGTCAACCAACACAGAGACCGGGATCACCCGGCGCGAACGCGCCGGAACCGGCCGGCAACCTCTCGCGCCTTTGCCTCCAACTCCGGATCGACGATCGGCATCTCGTCGTTCGCAGCGAGCGCATCGGGGCGGATCAGCCGCCTGATCTCCGCGCGGATCAACTCGCGGATCATGTCGTCGAGCCCGCTCACCGGGGGTTCCACGTCGTGATGTACACGAAGAAGTTTACGGCCTCCGCCGTGGCGCGAGCGTCCGACGTGATCGTCTGCCTCATGAAGTCGAGGAGCTGACCATCCTTTCCCTTGAAGGCCGACTCGAGTGTTCTCGAGAGGGAACCGAGGTTCGCGCGTGCGTCGGGCGTCAAGTTCGCGGCAAACGTGGTCATCCAGTCATGCAGGGCCGCGGCGAGGTTCCGGCCCAACTCGGAAGTAAGCGTGGGGAACGCCGGCTCGGGCTTTCCCGTGCGCTCGTTCGCCGCACGCTCGGCGATGAACGCTGCCACCGAGCAGATGTCGGCGCTGAACCTGAGCGCGTCGATCTCGTCGACAATCGCAACCGGCGGAAGAAGGCTCTTGGCGAAGTCGGGGAAGAGCCGCGAGAGTGCTCCGTCGAGCGTGTTGTCATTCGACTTCGTAGCTGCGGACCTCTTCATGGCGGTGCTGGCGTTGCTCGGCATCGTGGGTTTCCTCTTGGGTCTCTTCTTGGCGGTCTTGTCGGGGTTGTTCGTGATCGGCTTGAAACGGGTCGTCATGGTCATGGATCACGCCTCCTGTGGCGCGGTCGGCTTGTTCGAGCGCAGCTGGTAGAGGGGGCTATTGTTGGTCGTCATCGTGGTTCCGTTGTCGTCGAAGGGTTGGTAGTGATGGAATGCGTGCGGAGAGGAGCTACTGCGCGTCGGTGGCGTCACCTCCCTCGTCGTCGTCGCCGCGGTCGAGATCGTCGGCGATGTTGGCGTTGACGTTCGCTCGGTGCGTGAGGACGGTCTTGATGACCTCCCGGCAGTACGCGACCGCATGGTTCACGGGGAGGGGCTTGAGCGTCTCCAAGAACTTCGCCTGGGCATCGTTGGACCACGCCGAGGCCGCGGTGATCAGCGTCGTGATCTCGTCGAGCGCAAGCTGCGCCTTGATCTCCATGACCTGCTGGCGGAGCTGCGGGTCCATCATGATGCGCGCCTGGAGCGACACGTTCGACGCGGGTTGCTTCTTCGATGCGGCACGCTTCGCGGCGGCCTTGCGCTGCGTGTAGCGAAGATCGATCAGCTCGCGCACCTCGAACGGGCGATTCGCGATGTCGTCGTCCGCCCCGCCAGCCGAGTGCGATCGGTGAGCGGCGACAACGCCTGCCATCGCGGGCACACCATTCGCTGCCGCTCCGGCGAGAAGCCCAGGCACGATGTCGGCGACCTTGGGCGCCAGTGCCTCGGAGAACGGCATCAGGAGATCGGCGAAGTTCGTCGGTGCTGCCTGCAGGCCCTCGTCGTCGTCGTCATCGTCGTCGTCGTCGTCGTCGTCGTCGTCGTCGTCGTCGCTCTCTTCGTTTGCGAGGGGTGGAGGTGGCGTCGGTGGGAGGTACATCGCTGCGTTGCGCGGCAGTCCCTTCACCGATGCGATCGTCTTCGCGAGGTCGACTTGCGACTCTGCGACGAGGCGCAGCGCGTCGCTGTTCGTGCGCATCATCTGGGCCATCGTCTCCAGCGCGAATCGGAGATCCGTTGCCGGACCCGCGGGGGTCGCGGCGCGTTCCGAGCGCAGCGCGATCATCGGGTCGAGCGCACCGTTGCGCAGCTCGCGCGCCGACGAGGACGTGAGGTCCCACCTCGCGATGTGCTCGTCGCCGAGCTGTTCGCCGAGCGCGTCGAGCGCGAAGACTCGATACACGCCGGGGCCGCACAGCTCGATGATGTCCTCGGGAGAGGTGTGAGGCGGAAACCGCAGGACCTGCTTGTCCGGGCCGCGGAGCAGGCGAGGGCGCCCCGGAGTCTCGCGGCCGAGACAAAACGAGCTCGTTCCCGCGGGGAACGGAACAGGGTTGCCAGCAGCATCTCTGGCGAGCGGTGGATGGGTCTCGAGCTTGGTAGTCGTCATGACCGGCTCCTTATCGACCAGACTTCTTTGCGGTTGCGTGTCCACGCAACTGCTTGAGTCGCCTCGGGTTTTGGCGTGCTCGCGGAGTTGTTGCTTCTGCTCTTGCCCGCGGGAAGGGAACAGGGTTGCCGGCGGCGTCTGTGGCCAGCGGCGGATGCGTTTCGAGCTTGGAGTTGGTCGCGAATCGACATGCCCCAAGCGTAAGGGAGGCACTCCGCAACCCTTGCGGAAAGAGAGATCCCGGGCAAATATGGCTTCTGCGAAGCCTAGTTAGAACCTTCGCGGAAGCGCGCCAGAAGCCCGATCGAAGCCCACGCGGAACCCATTACGAAGGCTTCCGCGCTCGCTTCCAGGGCGCCAACACCGAGGTTCGGCATGTACAAGAAGGGTGATTTCGGTCAGGTCTCGCGCGCGTTTCAGGTCATGGACGCGCTTCGAGGCTACATACAAACGCGGTCGCTGGGTCAACGAAGTCGCGTACGCCGATGCACGTGGCCAAGCCCGAACCGGATACCTCGCACCGTTTCGGTTGGCGATGTACCGCCACGGACTGTATGCGATCGGCGCGAGACTCAAGAACCCGACAGACACTGTTGGAACAGCGCCCCTCGGCGTGTTCGCGATCGAACGGTTCGAGGAGGCCGAGCGCCTCCGAGCGCACGCATTTCAAATGGGTGCAGCTCTTTTCCACCCGACTCGTCGACAACGGTTGCGATCACTTGACGACCCTCAGGTTCGCGCGTGGCTGCGGGATCGGATCGGGCACGACGCCGTCGACGTAGCGTGATGCATGGTT
>JACCRC010000222.1 GCA_013813765.1 Deltaproteobacteria bacterium
CGCACGAGCCGCCGCAGCCATCGTCACCGCACTGCTTGTTGGTGCAGCTCGGAGTGCAGCTGCAGCCGGCCCCGAGCGCGGGGCGCGTGGTGTCCCAGTCGGCGCAGGTGCCGGCGGGACCGATGCCGAGCGAGCCGGTCGTCGGAAACGTGACGACCGCGTCGCTGGAGTCCTTGAACACGAAGTAGTAGCGGTGACACGCGCTGCCGAGACCGGTGAGCTGCGCGCGGTAGGCGCCGTTGGTCACCGAGCCACGCGTGAGCATCATCGGCGAGCAAGTGCCATCGACGTTGACGAGCGCCTGCTTCGGACCGGAGGTGTCGTACCAGTTCGCCCACGCCTCGATGGCCGTGCCCATGCGCGGGTAGTGCGAGCCGCTGGGGATCTTCGCGAGGGGCACACCGCCGTTACCGAAGTCACCAACGGCCGCGCCGGAGCCAACGCCGTAGCCGATCGCCGGACCGGCCATCAGGATGTTCCAGCGATGGCCATTCGTCGGTGGGCCTTGCACGTACGCGCACGTCGTCTGGTTGAACGATTCGTAGAGCCATTGATAGAACGCGCCGTTCGGATCCTGACCCGACGCGATGATCTCGCCGGAAGGATTCGCGCCGAACAGGCCGACGCGCGCCGACCATGCGGTCGTCGTGCCGCCGTTGCACGCGCATGACGCGGCGCCCATGCAGGTGGCCGGGTAGAGCGCGTTGATGTTCGAGACGATCGTGCAGCGCGAGTCGTGCGCGAAGTAACCCTGCGCCGCCATCTCGTCGGAGTGGAACCGAGCGGCACGGTTCAACGCCTCGCTCCACGGCAGCGGCGGCTTCGGTGTGTAGCAGGCGGCCTCGCTGCACGCGGCACCGCATGTCGCCATCTCGACCTGCGGATCGGCGCGCGCGCGGTTGGTCCACGCGTGCATCACGCGCTCCCTCCAGTTCGGAAAGCCGTTCACCGCCTCGCCGTTCGCGGATGCGGTTCCCGACAGCACGAACAGGAGCGCGAAGCAGACCCCGAGGTGCCTCATGCCTCGAGCATCTCACGGCGCCCGTGTCGCGGTGCGTGGTCCTTGCACAGGGGGTCATGTGCGCAGAGCGCGAGAATCACGAGGCTGCGCGTTGGTATTCGCCTTGCTCGGGACCGAGGACGAATGATCCGTCTCGCCCCGATCCTGTTCGCCGCCGCGTGCGTCTCCACGAGCTCCTCGGAACCACCGGTGCTCCCGAGCGATGCCTACTTCACCGGCGTCCCATCGCAGTTCTCGTCGACGGAGGAGTGCCTCGCGAATTCCAGGCATCCCTACGGCTGGGACTGCTCGTTCGAGCTCGCGTTCTGCCACACGGGCGCCGCCGGCTATCGCCAAGGTGACGTGATCACCGTGGGCACCTATCAGCTCGACGACGGCCTCGCGGTCGGCAAGCTCGGCGCGTCGCCGTTCCAGTTCGATCTCGAGACCAGCACCGCGCTCACCGACAGCTTCGGCGGCGGCCTCACGTGGGTTCCGGATACCGCGGGCCGCTGGACGACGTTTCAGTTCGACGTGATCAGCTGCGACGACTGATCACTTCGCGGGCGCGACGGGCACCGCGAGCTCGGCGAGCCGAGGCGGTACATTCAGAAAGGACGCCCGGGCGAGCCGATTATTCCGTGGACGTCGCACAATCGCGCGATGAGAACGCGAACCGTATTGGTGGTCGTGGCGTTGGTGGTCGGCTGCGGCAAGTCGTCGGACGAGCAGCCCGCGAAGAAGGAAGCTCCGCCCGAGACAGCGAACAAGGCGGAACCGCCGCCGGCTCCTCCTCCGAAGGCCGAGTTCCCGAAGCATCGATGGGTGCGGACCGAGATGTTCGGCAGCAAGAAGCCGTACATCGGCTTCACGTACATCGACAAGACGAAGGGTCCTTCGATCAAGGGCGAGGACATCTCGGGCCTCACGCCGGCGCAGATCAAAGAGAAGCTCCACGCGAAGTTCCCGAGCTCGACGATGCAACCTCTCGACGAAGGCCATCCGATCACGCCGCTGACCGATGCGGAGATCAAGCAGCTCGAGCTCCCCGCCGAGCCGGAGTGGGCCTCGTTCTACAAGTGATGGCTCGCCGATCGGAGCGAGTCTTTCGGGTGGGTTGCGATGAAGCCTGAGGGTGCGGACCTTGGGCTTCATGTCCAAGACGCTTCCGATCCTCCCCATGCGGAGTGGAGTGCTGTTTCCCGGCGTGGGCCTGCCCATCACGGCAGGTCGCGCCCAGACGCTGCGGGCGATCGAGGCCGCGATGCGCGACCCCGAGCACCGCGTGTTCGTGGTGAGCCAGAAGACCGAGACGGAAGAGGTGACGCCCGAGGGGCTGTACGCCGTCGGCACGGTCGCCAGCATCAGCAGCGTGCAGCGCGGCCCGGGCGGCGTGCGGCTCGTCCTGCAGGGACTCGAGCGCGGCGCGGCCGTGCGCATCGCTCCGCACGATGGCTATCTCCAGGCGACCGTCGCGCCGGTCACGGATCAGGAGCCGCTCGATGCGAAGGACCCGGCGTTCATCGCCCTCTACAAGGAGGTGCGCGAGCGCTCCGCCGAGCTCGCCGTGAAGCGCGGGCTGCCGGAGGGAACTGTCGAGGAAATGATGAAGCAGATCGAGGCGCCGGGTCAGCTCGCTGATCTGGTGGCCGGATTTCTCGAGGTGTCGGTGGCCGAGCGGCAGACGCTGCTCGAGACCGTCGCGATCGAGGATCGCCTGCGCCGCGTGCTGGTGCACGTGCAGCGGCAGATCGCGGTGATGTCGGCGCAGGAGGACATCCAGTCGAAGGTGAAGGAGGAGATCGGCGGCCGGCAGCGCGAGGCGTACCTGCGCGAGCAGATGCGCGCGATCCAGAAGGAGCTCGGCGACGGCGACGAGAAGAGCGAGGCCGCGTTCGAGGAGCTGAAGGCGAAGCTCGACGAGCACCCGCTGCCGCCCGAGGCACGCAAGGAAGTCGATCGCGAGCTCGCGCGCCTGGCGCGTGCGGGACGCGAGTCGATGGAGTCGCAGATGATCCGCACCTATCTCGAGACGGTGGCCGAGCTACCGTGGGGTACGCGCTCCGACGAGAAGCTCGATGTCGCAGAGGCGGAGAAGATCCTCGACGAGGATCACCACGGTCTCGCCGACGTGAAGGATCGCGTCCTCGAGTTCCTCGCCGTCCACCAGATGTCGAAGGGCACCGGCAAGAAGGGCCGGATCCTGCTGTTCACGGGGCCGCCGGGCGTCGGCAAGACGTCGATCGCGAAGTCGATCGCGCGAGCGATGGGCCGCAAGTACGTGCGCATCGCGCTCGGCGGCGCGCGAGACGAGGCGGATATCCGCGGTCACCGGCGCACGTACATCGGCGCGCTGCCGGGACGGATTCTTCAGGGCATGAAGCAGGCGGGCACGAAGAACCCGGTGTTCCTCCTCGACGAGGTCGACAAGCTCGGCTCGTCGTACCACGGTGATCCGGCGAGCGCGCTGCTCGAGGTGCTCGACCCCGCGCAGAACGACTCGTTCACGGATCACTACCTCAGCGTTCCGTTCGACCTGTCGGAGGTGATGTTCATCGCCACGGCGAACTTCGTGCAGAACATTCCAGGACCGCTGCTCGACCGCATGGAGGTCGTCGACTTCGCCGGCTACACCGAGCGCGAGAAGCTCGCGATCGCGAAGGACTACCTCGTGTCGCGCGCCCTCACCGACAACGGCCTCACGCGCGAGCAGATCGAGGTCACCGACGAAGCGATCAAGGAGGTCGTCACAAGCTACACGCGTGAAGCCGGTGTGCGTCAGCTCGAGCGAGAGCTGGGCCGGCTCGCACGCAAGGTCACGCGCCGGATCGCCGCGCGCGAGGTCGAGCGCGTCACGATCCATCGCGCGGACGTGCGCCCGCTGCTCGGCCGCCCGCGCGTGCACCCGGAGAAGGCGAACCGCGAGGATCAGGTCGGCATCTCGACGGGCATGTACTACACGCCCGCGGGCGGAGACATCATGTTCGTCGAGGCAGCGCCGATGCGCGGCAAGGGCGACCTCATCCTCACGGGTCAGCTCGGCGACGTCATGAAGGAATCGGCGCGCGCCGCATGGACCTTCGCGAGGTCACACGCCGACTGGCTCTCGATCGATGACCGCGTGTTCGAGCGCGACGTGCACGTGCACGTTCCCGCGGGCGCGATCCCGAAGGACGGACCGTCCGCGGGCATCGCGATGGCGACCGCGATGGTATCGGCGCTCTCGGGGCGCCCCGCGCGCCACGACGTGGCGATGACCGGCGAGATCACGCTGTCGGGCCGCGTGCTGCCGATCGGTGGCCTGAAGGAGAAGGTCCTCGGTGCGGTCCGCGCGGGAATCACACACGTCGTGATCCCGAAGGACAACGAGGCCGACCTCGACGACCTGCCGAAGGACGTCCTCGAGAAGCTCACGATCTCCCCGGTCGAGACGCTCGCCGAGGCGCTCTCGATCACCCTGCGTAACACCACGCTGCGCGACGGCCGCCTCTTGTTTGGCGACGCGCACGGCGCCGGCCCCGCCGAGCTCGCGCATTAAAGGGGTCCGACCCCTTTTTCTGCACGTGATGCGCATCAAAGGGGTCCGACCCCATTTTTCAGCGCCAGCCGACTTCGATGCCGAGCGAAGCGCGTGCCGCGGCGGCGTCGGGCTGAACGGACTGGCCGGTGTCCATCATCATGGGCTCGCGTCCGATCGGGACGGCGAGCTCGACGTTGCCGACGAGGCGCGCGCGCTCGGAGATCGGCCACGCGACACCGAAGCCACCGCCGGCCGCGAGCCACTTGTGATCGCTCGCGACCTGACCGGTGACCATGCGGGGTACGCCGGTCGGCATCATGCCGTGCGGGCCTGCGAGCTCGCCGGCCTCGACGAGGAGCCACGCGCGCAGCGGACGGTCCATCGAGGCCCAGCCGGCGCGCAGCGTCCACACGTCGAGGCCGAGCTCGATGCGCTCGGGCGCCTCGCGAACGATCATCGTCTTCTCGGGCTGCCAGTGACCGAGGCCGAGCTCGACGAACCGCTCCTGCCAGCGGAGGTAGCCAGCGACCTCGCCGCCAATGTTCACACCGGGTAGCGCACCCACGCCGGAGAGGCCGGTGAGGCGGAGACCCACGGCGAGCTCGCGGTCGGTCGAGACGCCGTCAGGCTTCTGTTTCTTCGCGCGCGGCCGCGGCGTGGAATCGGCGGGGTCGGTGACACCGGGCTGTGCCTGGGCAACGGTCGAAGCGGCGAGCAGGAGCAGAAGCGTTGAACGAATGGCCATGGGATCCCCTCCGCGAGACAGCGCGAGGCCGAGTGTATTGCAGCGCGACTGCCCGGAATGCGGCAATCTTGGCCCATGGCGCGTGTGGTCTGCCTCCTCGTCCTCGGTGCGTGCGCGAGCCCGGCACCTGCCCCGCCGCCGGCCCTGCCCAGCCCTGCCCCCACCCCCGCACTCGCCGTGGTCGCTCCCGGCGAGGAGCTGGCCCTGCCGAACCGCCCGCTCACGCAGGGCGAGATCGCGATGCTGCGGCCGATCTTCCGTGATGGCGTCGACTACGCGCAGGTCCGGGTGATCGACAACTCGTTCCCGCTCCAGCCCGAGAACGTCTACATGACCCCGCGCGGCCACATCTACGCACCGGGGCCGCTCTGGCAGAGCGACTTCTCCCAGGCGCGGCACGGCCAGCGGGTGGTGTTCGTCCACGAGATGACGCACGTCTGGCAGTTCTCGAACGGCATGGACCTGATCGGCGCCGGCACCGTCGAGTTCATCAAGCACCGCGGCGCATACGAGAAGGCGTACCCGTACGAGCTCGCGAAGGACCGTGACCTCGTCGATTACGGCATGGAGCAGCAGGCCTCGATCGTCGAGGACTACTTCGCGATCACGGTGGAGCGCGAGCGGCCGCTGCGGATCACGAACCGCGGCCTCGGCGTGGCCGAGCGCGACGCGCTGTACGCGGCCGTGATGAAGAAGTTTCTCGCCGACGCCCGCTACGCGCGCTCGCTCGATCCCGCCGCGGTGGACGGTGAGCACGCGCGATCGTCGGAGCAGAAGCAGCCGGGTCCGGAAGCATGCGCGGAGTCCGAGCAGGAGCACGGCGCGGCACACCTGTGCAGCTGGCGGTTCACGCCCCGGGTTCCTCCGAAGAATTGAAGCTCGTCCGCGCGCTCGCCGGCACGAACACCACGAACGCCACCCACGTGATCGCGAGGATCCCGACGTACGCGAGCGCGAGCCTGTGGTGGGTCCACACCATCGCGGCGAAGCACACGACCGCGAGCAGGAGCGCGAGGATCGGCGTGAACGGATACAGCGGCGCCTTGTAGGGCCGCGGCAGATCGGGCGCAGTCCTTCGCAGCTGCAGCACCGACGCCGCCGACAGCATGTACAGCGTCAGCGCGCCGAACACCGAGAGCAAAATGATGTCGGCGGTGCGGCCGGTGAACAGCGCGAACAAACCGACGACGAGGTTCGCGAGCAGCGCGGCGACCGGCGTCTTCGTGCGCGGATGGATCTTGCCGAGCACGGCCGGTACGTACCGCACGCGACCGAGCTCCAGCAGCGAGCGGCTCGCGACGATCAAGATGCCGTGGAAGCTCGCCAGCAGGCCGATCAGGCCGATGCCGGTGAGCGCGGCGAACAGCGCGCTCTCGCGCGAGACGATGTGTCCGATCGCGAGCGGCAGCGGAGAATCAGACTCCTTCCCGGCCGCGTCGTAGACAACCGAGCGCCACCCATCGACACCGACCGCACCGAACAGCGTGATGACCGTGAGGATGACGAGCGTCCCCATCGCGAGCAGGAAGCCGCGCGGGATGTCGCGCTGCGGATTCTTCGCCTCCTCGGCGATGTTCGCGATGCCCTCGATCGCCAGGTAGAACCACATCGCGAACGGGATCGCGGCGAACGCGCCACCCCAGCCGTTGGGCAGCGCATCGAACGAGAACTTCTCCCACGAGAAGTGCGGCAGCACGACGACGCCGAACACGATCAGCTCGACCACCGCGATGACACACAGCACCAGCTCGAACACCGCCGACAGCTTCACGCCGACGATGTTGATCAGCGTGAACACCACGTACGCGAGAGCAGCCATGCCGAGGATCGGGAGGTCGGGATGCGCCTGGTTCAGATAGCTGCCGATCGCAAACGCGATCGCCGGCGGCGCGAGCACGTACTCCACGAGCTGCGCGATGCCGCCGACGAAACCGACGTGCGGACCGAACGCACGCGATGCATAGACGAACGCACCGCCCGCTCGAGGCAGCGCGCACGCGAGCTCCGCATAGCCGAGCACGAACGAGACGTAGAGGATCGTGACGCCCGCCGTCGCGACCAGCATGCCGTACGGCCCGCCCTCGGGGAGCCCGAGGTTCCAGCCGAAGTACATCCCGGAGATGACGTAGCCGACCCCCAGCGCCCAGATCATCACCGGGCCGAGCGTCTTCGTGAGCTGCGCCATCGCCGCGAGCGTATCGCGCTTGCGGCGGCAGGTCCCGGCAGGTGATGGCTAGCGGATCGCGAGCACCGCGTCGATCGTGTCCGCGAGAACCTCGGCACCTGCAGCCGTCGGGTGAACATCGCAGCTACCGTCGGGCATCTTGATGAGGAGGCCTGCCGCGCACGGATCGCCATTCGATGCTGCAGCGAACGAGGCCATGCCATCGGCGAACGAGCCGTTGCGCGCGCGGATCTTGTCGGCGAGCAGCCCGTCGATCCGCTCGAGCGCGTACTGCGCGGTCGCGTCGCTGGGATACGGGTTGTAGATCGCGAGCGCGACCAGTGGACCGTCGTAGACCTTGCGCAGCTGCGCGAAGATGAACTCGAGGTTCTTCGAGTAGTCGTCCATCGTGTGGACGAGGTTCGCGACGATGCAGCTGAAGTCGCGGCCGCACATGTGATCGAGCAGGAACACGTCGTTCGCGCCGATGTCGATCGTTACGAGCTGAGTCTGCGGATTCGCGGTGAGGAACTCCATCGCGGCCTGCAGCTGGGTGCCCTCGTACTCGACGTGGAGCGGATACGCCTGCCGGTTCTCGCGACACTTGTTGTCACGTCCCGTCGGAGACATGAAGCCGCCGCTCGCCTCGCCCGGGCACGAGAGGTTCGTGACCTCGAGGCCGTGGCGCTCGGCGAGCAGCTCGGGATAGCCGCTCACTCGCTGGGTCTTCAGATCCACGAGCGGGTTGAACCCGAACGCGACCGAATCACCCAGTGCGAGATATGTGGGCGCGCTCTCGCCCGGTACGGCCGAGGCACAGCCGGTGGCTGCTGCCATCGCCGCCACGAGCAAGGAAGTCTTCATGCGGCCAGTGCCTCGCACGATCCATGCCCGCCCTACCGCCCCGACAATTCACGCACCGCCTCTGGCGCACTCACCGGCCTGGCAAGTGCGGTCGCCACCCGGCGCTACGAGACCGGCGCGATGAACAGATCGTCGTCCGGGCCGGACACCTTCACGTCGGTCACCTTCACGACCTCGCCGCTTCCGAGGTTCTTGCGCTCGGTGGCGATCTGCAGCCCGCCGAACGACTGGTAGTCCTTCATCTCGTAACCGCTGAGCTCGCCCGCGGCGTTCTTGACCGTCACCTTCTGGACGAGGAACTTCTCCTTGTCGGCGTAGAGGTGAACCTCGAGGCCCTCGCGCGCGGAGTCCTTCGGATCGAACACGAGCTTGAGCTCGTGCAGCTCGACCTCTCCGTCCTTCACCGGGCCCGTGTACTCGAGTGTCGCGCCCGGCTCGAACATCAGCTGCGGTGCGAACGTCACCGTCGCATCGCGCTTCCACGCATTGCGCGCGATCTTCACGCCCTCGGCGGCCTCGCCGCTCGGCACGACCGTCTTGCCACCGGTGCGGCCCTGGATGTAGCCGGCGAAGAAGCTGCCGTAGATGTCATACATCACGGCGAACGCGCCGCCGTTGGACCGCTGGAGGCTCGCCCAGTGGCGCTGGTTCCAGCGGTCCCACGCCTGCTCGGCGGCGGTCGTCTGCTTTCCGTCGGCGATGATCGTCTGCTTCCAGCGGATTTGCTTCGCCGCGTCCCACGCCGCTGCACCACCGTGCGCCGCGAACACCTTGTCCGCGATGTCGAGTGTCTCCGGCTTCGCGCTCGCGCGATCGAACACCAGAGGTGAGCCCGGGTGCCGGGCGTAGGTCGTGCGCGCAGGGCCGCCGCAGCCGATGGCGAGAACGAGTGCGATCGCGAAGAGCTTCATGCCCGAGGGGATATCATGTAGCCCGCGTGTCGAGCGGCCCCCAGGACGACTACTACGAGCTGCTTGGCGTTCCCGCCTACGCGAGTGACGACGAGCTTCGTCGCGCGTGGCGGCAGCTCGCGATGCGCTGGCACCCGGATCGCGCGGGCACCGACACCACGTTCATCTTCCAGAAGCTGCTCGCCGCCTACAACGTGCTCGCCGATGCCGCGCAACGCGCCGCCTACGATCGCACGCGGTCGCCAGTGCCCGTCGCTCCGGTCCGTCGCCGCGCACCCGGCACGATGATCAGGAACCTCAGCGCGCCGCTGAACGCGCTGATCGCACGCGGTGTCGCGCGACGCGCCGACGGCGAGGTGATCGAGCTCGACATCGATGACGAGACCGCGGCGGAGGGCGGCATGATCACGATCTCGATGCGCGTGATGGTGCGCTGTCTCGCGTGTGCGGGCGGCGAGGCCGCGGCGTGTCATCACTGCGATTCGAAGCGGGAGATCGATGACCTGTTCGCGGCATGGCTCGCGGTCCCGCCTGGCGTGGGCACCGGCGAGCTGCTGCGGCCCTCCGCGCTGCTGCCGGGAATGAAGCCGGTCGCGTTTCGCGTGCGACGCGTTGCGGGCTGAGTCATGATCGTCCGATGCGCCCCTCGCTGCTGCTGCTCGTTGCCCTCGCGGGCTGCGGCAAGAGCAGTGATGCACCAGCGGCCGGAGCGAAGCGCGTCGCGGCCGAGGAGGATCCGCCGTGCGATCCGAAGACGCCGAAGGTCTGCGTCGGTCAGGACGTGGTGGCGTGCGAGCCGCACGGGCGGCTCGGCCGGGCGTTGCGCGCGTGCAAGAACGGATGCGCCCGTGGCAAGTGCAAGGGCTCGTGCAACGACGAGGCGACGAAGCTGATCTACCTCGTCGACTCGGCGAATAATTTCCTGAGCTTCGATCCGCGCCTGTTGCCCGGCGATCCATTTCACCTGATCGGCAAGCTGACGTGCCAGGGACGGATGGGTAGCCCGTTCTCGATGTCGGTCGACCGCACGGGCACCGCGTGGGTGCTGTACGAGGACGGCGAGCTGTTCAAGGTCGACATCGCCGACGCGCACTGCGAGCCGTCGGGATACGTCGCCGGCTCGAGCGGATCGACGAACTTCGGCATGGGGTTCGCGACGGATGCACCGGGCGCGGAGACCGAGAAGCTCTACATCGCGTCGGATGACGCCACGAACGCGCTCCACGCGATCGATACCTCGAAGGACCTCACCCCGAAGCGGATGGGCGCGATCCAGGCGGCGAACTCGCCGAACCCCGAGCTCACCGGTGGTAGCGACGCGAAGCTCTATGGTTTCTATCCGCAGAGCTCGGGCGTTGCGTTCGTCCAGCAGATCGAGCGCACCAGCGGCAAGGAGGTCGGGCCGCGGTGGCCGCTCGGTACCGAGCCCCTCGGTGACGTCAACGCGTACGCCTTCGCGCAGTGGGCCGGCGTGTTCTACATCTTCGTGACCACGTTCGACGACGTGACGTTCGATCACAACTCGACGGTCCGCACGCTCGATCCGCAGACCGGGCGGTTCGACACGGTGGTGACGCGCAGCCCATTCCGCATCACCGGCGCCGGCGTCAGCACGTGCGCACCGGAGCGCGACGCGAAGCCACCCTAGCGAGCGGCGACCGCGGCACTGATCTTCGCGCGCAGCTCGGGCTTCGTGGTCGCGCTCTTCGCGAGCTCGTCGAGGAAGGCGGCGAGCTGAGCATCGGAGGCCGCACGCAGCGCGACGCCGGACTTCTCGAGCGCCGCGAGGCCTCTCTCGGTCTCCTTGCGCCAGCTCGTGCGGATCTTCGACTGCCACTCGCGGCACGTCTCGAGCACGATCTTCTGATCGGCTGCAGGAAGGCGCGACCAAGCAGCGCGAGAGAACACGAGTCCGCCGACGACATAGCGGTACCGGAGGTTCGTCATGTAGCGCGCCTTCGAGGCGGGGATCGCGAGCTGGTACAGCGGCGGCACCGCCCAGGCCCGGGCACGTGCGGTGGTGATCGCCTCGATCAACTTGCCGTCGAGCGTCGCGGTGAGAAACGGAGCGGCCTTCGAGACCGCGTCGTTCAGCGTGCTGATCGGATCGATCGAGAAGATGTGCGCGAACCCGAGGTCGGCCCACATCCCGAACACGAGCTCGCGCCTCCCGAACAGCTCGCGGACCGTCGGATCGAGGGCGGCGGTCGCTCGGTCGACATCCTCGTAGCTGCGAAACACGGCCGGCGTGCCCCACGCCACCATGTCGGGAACGAGTGCGGCGAGGCCCGTCTCCGAGAAGCCGCCGCCGTCGAGCTTTCCAGAGGTGACGAGCTCCGCCATCGCGGCTTCCTCACCGAGCTGACCACCCGCGACCCAGTCGAGCACGACCGCACCGCGCGTACGCTTTTCGATCTGCTTGCCGAGGGCGAGGATGTCCTTCATGTAGCGGCTGCCGTCGATCGCGAGCGTGCCGAGGCGAAGGCGGACCGGGTCGCGCGCGTCCGCGAACGCGGGCCCCACGGGCCAGACGAGCAGCACCGCCAGCAGGATCCACAGGCGCATCTCCATGGAGGTAGCGCGCTCGATTGGCCTCGCGACGGGCAAATGTGGGAAAACTGTTCCGGGGACCTGGATGAACGCGCGCTGGCTGGCGATCGATCGGAATGGACACATCGCCGTGTTCGATTCCGAGGTGCGCGTGCCCGTCATCGTCGACGAGCCAGAGGCCGGTCACGAGCTTGTCGCGGACATCGTGCGCGTGTTGCGGCTCGACCGGCTCCCGGTACGCGGGCGACACGCCCACATTCGCGCTGGCGCGGTACTGATGGTCGCCGACGAGGAGCTCGTACGCGAGGAGAAGGCGGCGGTCGAGCCGGTGACGCGAGAGGTGATCGCCGCGCGCTTTCCACCGGCGCGGCGCGGACGCGAAGCGAGCTTCATGACCGGCGTGCGCACGTTCGGCGAGGGCGACGAGCAATCTCCGTTCGAGCGCCTGCACGAGGGAGGCGTGTGCGAGGGCTGCAGTGTGGAAGGCGCCGACGAGAAGCCGGATCAGGACGGGCTCGCCGCGCACGGCCTGTACGTGTTCGCGACCGAGGATCACCCGGATCTCCTGCTCCGGCAGCGGGTGCCGACGATGCCGCTGCATGCCGCGCGTATCGGCGAGCTGGCGGCTCGTTGCCTGCACTTCAGCGGCACGTTCACCGAGGAAGAGGAGATCGAGCGGAACGACTTCGAGTAGTGGACGTTCAGGGATCGTCGAGCGATGCGCAGTGCACCGCGTGGATGTGGCCGGTCGCGGTGCCGGGCGAAAACGCCAGATCGATGTCGAGGGCGATGAAGTCACCGTCCTTGTACGCGACCGGCGTCAGCATCACGGTAGTCGCCATCTTGCCGAGCGGGCCACCGAGCAGGTCGCCCTTGAAGTCGAGCAGGTTCCCGGCGGAGCTCGACTTCGCCGTCGAGGTGGGAATCGGCATCGCGCCGAGCACGAGCGAGTAGTCGGGCGTCGGCGACGTCATCGTCGGGCAGCCAGCAGCGCCGCCCTTGTGAACCTCGATGTGAAGCGTCCCTGCCGGCGTGCGATTGACCCCGTAGATCCCGTGGTCGAGGGTGCGGGTCATCGCCATCGCGGCGGTGATGCTCGTGGTCTTGCACGCACCGTCGCAGGTCGTCGACAGACCAGCCGGGGCATCGGGAATCGGCTGTGCGGCGTCGGGCGTCGCTGTGGCCGCGTCGTCACCGCAGGCAGCGAGCGCGAACAGGAATCCGAGCCACGGGCGTGCCATGTCTATCCATCGTAGCTCGGGGTGGTATGTTGGCGGTACCGAGCAGCATGACCAACCCTACGGGCGTTCAGCCCGAGCGTCGCAAGCACGTGCGGATCGCACCCAAGGGGACAGTCGTGCTGGACACGATCGGCCATGCGCAACGCGGACGGCTCGCGAACCTCAGCGAGGGCGGGATGCTCCTCGTGACACCGGTCCGCCCTCCCGATCGCGTGCTGGGTCGCCAGGTGTCGTTCGACCTTCGTCTCGATGGGCAACTCGCGGACTGGCTGCACGGTTCCGGACGGATCGTCCGCGTCGGAGGTGATGGCACCGCGGTCGCGTTCGACTCGCCACCACCGACGCTGATCCGGATGATCGACGACATGTCGCGAAACTCGCGGGCAAGCCTGCGCACCGTGTCGGTGATGTTGATCGATGCAGATCACGAGCGCCGGATCGCGATGGCACTCGCGTTTCGCGATGCCGGGTGCCGGGTCATCGAGGGCGCGACCTCGCTCGAGGCGATCGTGCGGCTCGGCGAGTCCGCGTTCGAGCCAGATCTGATCGCGGTCGGAGACTCCGTGCAGCCCGCGGTCGCTGCCGAGCTGCGCCAGTTCGTCGAGCGCGAGCACCCCGATGCGAAGCTGGTGACGATCGGCGACGACGTCATCGAGCCATCGGGCATCGCGCACTGGCTCTCATCGTCCAACCCCCGCGACAATCTGCCGGAGCGCATTCGCACGCTGCTGTTCCGCCCGCGCCGCGTGACCCAGCGCTGATCAACTACGCAGCGAGCACGACCGGATGGCGGCGCGATCCCATGAGGCGGTAGCGAGTTGCCACCTCGCGATAGTTGTTCTGCGCGGACGGATCTGCATCGACCTCGCGTGTCAGCGTTCCGACGACCCGCACGGTCGCGCCATCCGGTACGTAGCGCACGCGCGAGGTGTACGAGCCGTGTTCCGCGCCGCGACGAAGATCGGTGTTTGCATCGTGGCTCGGGGCGCTCACGACGTAGAGGTTGCTCGCGTCGAACCGCACGACCGTGTCACCGACCATGATGTCGAGCTCGCCGCCCACCAGCTCGCGATGCACGACGCGCCAGCCACTACCGTGTCGATCATCATGTGCCGAGTACACGACGAGCTCGTAGAGCGCGCACGAGATGCCGATACCGGGTGCGGTCGGAAGCTGGCCGCGTCCCGTCACGACGCCGGTGATCCGGCCGAAGGCGCCCTCGGCGAGCTTCGACTCGGTCAGCTCCGGAGCGGCGTCGAACAGCTTCTCGAGGTTCGCGCCCATCCGGTTCAGCGTCGCGAACAGCGACACGCCGCCGACGCCCAGCGTTGCGAGCATCGTGATCAGCCAGAACATGAACGGCTTCCAGTGTACGGCGGCCGAGCACGGTAGTTGCTTGTGATCGAGGCATGAAATTCACGACCAAGATGCTGGGCGTTGCCGCGCTCGTCGGAACGGGAATTCTCGTGGAGCGTGCGCGCCAGCGCCGGCAGCTGGGCGCCCCCGCCCTTGGTGGTCTGGGTGCGGCTCTATTTATTTAAGCGGAGATCGTCCAGCACATGGGCATCTCGGAGGTCGATCCCGAGCCACTCACGCAGGTCGCGGGCGAGGGGATCGATCTCGACGCGAACGAAGCCGCGCACCAGCGCACACCCGCACCGCGCAAGAACGCCCCGTAGGCGCGCGCCGCTGGTACGCGGTTCGCACGGCTTTGGGTGATGCAAGTCCTTGTTCGACATGACAGCACCATCGCGGGCAGCGAGAAGCTCACCGACATGACCGCAGCCACCATCCAGGACGTCCTTGCCCGGTACGTGGAGAACATCACGACCGTCGAAGTGCACTACGCGGACGAGAACGGCCCCAAGAGCGGCGATGCCGATATCCGCTGCACGGTCGAGGTGCGCTTCGAGGGCCGAAAGCCCGTCGCGGTGACGCACCACGCAGCCGACCTTCCGATCGCGCTCGAGGCAGCGGCCGAGAAGATGGCGCGCATGCTGGAGCACCAGCTCGGACGGATCCGCGACGAGGCGAACGGTTCTCGCAGCGAATGACCGTAGGGGTCGGTGCTACCGGCTGAGCGCTCAGGCGAGCGGCCAGCGAAGCCACGAGGCCGCGCGCGCGCCGCCGCCGAGCTTGCTGCGTGCGGACTCGTAGGCGACATCGGCGGATCGGTTCATCTCGGCCAGGTCCCCGGCGTCGACACCGAGGCCGTGGCGAGCGCGCTCGAGGATCGTCGCGCACTGCTCGAGACCGTCGATGCCCGCGCGGCGGGCGAGCTCGCGCGGTGCTTCATCGGAGGTAGGACGCCAGCCGGCGTCGCGCAGACCCACGAGCGCGAGCTGCCACGAGTTCGACACCTGCTGGTCGACCGTCTCCTTCCAGAACGGACGGCGCAGGTGGCGCAGCACGAACCAGCGGCGCAGCGGACGCAGCGCGAGCGCGATCAGCTGGAGGATCAGCGCGCATGCGACGAGGACGGCGAGCAAGCGCACGAGCGATGGCCCCATCGTCGAGGTCGGCTTCGGCGCGATCGTGCTCGCGGTGGACCGCGGCGGAGGTGGTGCGTCCGATGATGGCGCCGGCGCGGGCGCAGGCGGATCGATCGCTGCAGCACGCGGCGGATCCACGGGCGCGGGCTGCGGAGGTTGGGGTGCCGGCTGCGGCGGCGCCGTGATCGCCGGCGGTGGTGCTGTCGCGACCTGCGGCGGCGAAGACGGCGGAGCCACCGACGGAGCACTCGGCACAGGGGCGGGCTGCTGCCCCACTCCGTCCCGCGTCGTGCTCGCCGCAGGAGGCTCGCGGTAGCCGGGCGTGTACGTCGTTCCCGGCGAGCTGTAGCTTCCCGACGGCGGGATGTACGTGTAGCCGCCGCCTGTACCATGCGGGTGGTACGGGCCGGCCGGCACGTCGATCGCCGGACCCGTGGGCACGTAGCTCGGAGTCCCGAGGTTGTCGTGACCGTACGCGTAGGTGCCCGTGTAGCTGCCGTCACCGGTGCACGCGTCGCAATCGATGCCCTCGATCATCGGCTGCGCGATCTCGTCGTGACCGCGCCCCATGTCGAAGTACTCCTTCACGCGCCCGCGCTCCGACGGGAGGTCGTAGCTCACCGGGCAGCACGGGCGGCCCGACGCATTGCGCGGCCGCGAGATCGAGACGTGCTCGCCATCGAACGACTCGCCCTGCCACATCCCCGGCGCGATCAAGGCCGTGACCAGCGCGGCGAGGCCGGCGACGAGCACGGTCCAGCCGGCTCGCGCGATGTGCCACCCCGTGGCCTCGCGGAGGACCTTCGCGGGCAGCTCGCTCGCGATCGGAACGACGGCGACGTTCTGCCACAGCCGGATCCGCCGCGCCTCGCGCGCTCGCATGAACACGAAGAACATCACGGCGAGACCGCCGAGCAGGATCATCCCCGAGCGATCGGGCGTGGCGTGCGCGCCGGTGCGGTCGAGGATCGACAGCATCCAGATCACCGCCGGGAACCAGAACGCAGCGAGCGACGCGCGATCGCCGAGGCTCAGGTAACCGCACACCGCGGCGGGCCCGAACGCCATCCACAGCCGCTTGTCGATCACCTCCGACGGCAGCACCGCGCCGAGCCAGCACGCCGTGAGGAACATGAAGATCACCGCGACGACGGAGCGCACGTTGCGCAGCGCGAGCAGCTGACCGAGGAACGTGCCGCCGAGCGCGCCGATCCACAGCGAGCGCAGCGAGGCATCGTCCATGCGGATCACGGCGTACAGGCCAAGGCCGCCGAGCAGCATCGCCCAGTACACGAGGAGGACCGGTGCCGCGAGCTTGAGGCGCTTCACGGAATCGCCCCCAGCGTGATGCGCGACTGGTCGCCCATCGCGGGCCGCGCGACGTGGTGACCGGAGTAGCGCGACCAGTCGGTCCAGCCGACCAGATGCGTGAACAGCATCCGGTCCTGCCACATCTTCTCGATGCGCTTTCGCTCTTGCACGCGTTCGGCGCTTCGGTTCTCCGGCGCGCCCGACGGAAACGGGTGCGTGGTCGCGCTGATCTCGGGCAGAGTCGGCTCGGGGGTCGTCCACACGCCCTCGGGAACGACGACCCACGAGAGGTCCTCTCCGTGATGCGTGCGGCGGGGCCGGCCCGTCACCACGATCTGCTTCATCTGCTTCGCCTCGCGCTTGCCCGTCAGCGTGTCGAGCGAGACTTGATCTTGCCAGGTCACGCGCATGCCGACGCGCAGCGCCTCGTGCGCCGAGCGCGGGAACAGCGTGCGCTCGACGCGCCGCAGCTTCCCGTTGTGCTCGACCGCGGTGACGAGCACGACCCGCGTACCGGCCGCCGCGAGCGACTTGCCGATGCCGAGCCACACGCGAACCAGCGCATCGAGGAGCTCGTCGGGCGCGCGCGAGGTCATCGGCTCGACGACCGGCAGCTCGTTATCGAGGATCAGCCTCACGACCGGGTCCGCCGGTGGAATCTCGTCGGGGAGCCGCATGATCAGCTGATCCTGCTGCGCCGAGCGCACCCAGTGGATGCGCCGCGTATCGTCGCCCGGCACGTACTCGCGGATACGGAACGTACCCTCGGAGGGCAGCTGCTGCGCCGGGCTCGCGACCGCGGCATCGCCGCCGGAGCCGAGGAGCTTCTTCGCATTCTCGATCGCCGCCGGCCGCGGCAGCACCGAGAACGTCGCCTCGCCGCCCTCGATGATCGGCGAGCGCGTGATGCCAAACACATCGCCGAGCCAGATCTGCATCGGCGGCGCGTCGTGCTCGCCGCGCAGCCCCGGGCCGAGATCGCTCGACAGAGCGACCTCCGCACGCGAGCTCTCTGCACCGACCACGTAGCGCGAGGTCACGCCGTGCTTCATCGCAGTGCCACTGATGAACAGCCGCATCCCGGCGGGGATCGGAATGCCCGAGATCTTGAGCTCCTCGCGGAGCGCCTCTCCCTCGGTCGTGACCTGCGGAACGATGGCACGATCGACCCTTGCGGACCGCCAGCGGTCGTAGCCGCACGCCATCAGCCCCGTCCACGCCGTCACGAGGTACGTGGTGCCGAGCCCGAGGATGCCGACGACGCTGAGGCTCGCCCATCCCGTCTTGCCCGCGAGCAGCAGCGCACCCGCGCCGAGCCACAGCATCGACACGCCGGTCGACGTCAGCACGTCGATGCCGACCCACGGCGACGCCATCGTGCGGCGCCGCAGCTCGCGCGTCTCGACGTAGCGCATCATCAGCACGCCGGCCATCAGGATCCACAGCATGATCAGGACGGGCGCGACCTCGTGGAGGATCCTCTCGTCGGCGCGCACGAACTTTGCGGCGATCGCCGACGGTACGATCAGGCTCGCGATCCGGAACCAACGCCCCGGCATCAGCGGGCTCCCGTCAACGCGACCGCACGCAGGCGCTCGCGCACGGTATGCGCATCGGTCCACAAGCGGTGCCGGAGCACATCCGGGGCAACGTGAAGGAGGTCATCCATCGTGACGAACTCGCGGCCGCACAGCATCGCGCGAGCCTGGGATGCACGGACCCACGACAGGGTTGCGCGCGGGCTGATCGATTGGCCGTCGTCCGCGCCCTTGCGCAGCTTGTTGATGTACTCGACGGCGGTGCGCTTGAGCTCGGGCGTCACGTGGATCTGCGGCACGGTCTCGCGCCACTCCATGAACGACGCGCGCGTGATCACCGGTGTCAGCGCATCGAGCGGCGAGGCCGCACCGAGGTGGAAGTCGAGCACGCGAACCTCGTCGTCGGGTGTCGGGTACCCGATCTCGAGCATCACCATGAACCGATCGATCTGCGCCGCGGGCAGCGCGTACGTGCCCTGGTGCTCGATCGGATTCATCGTCGCGAGCACCTGGAACGGCTCTTCCATGCGGTGCGTGACACCGTCGACGGTGGCGCACCGCTCCTCCATCACCTCGAGCAACGCGGACTGCGTCTTCGGCGTCGCGCGGTTGATCTCGTCGGCGAGCAGGATGTGCGTGAAGATCGGGCCGGGGCGGAAGTAGAACTGCTTGTCGCGCGGGTCGAACACGTTCGCGCCGGTGATGTCCATCGGCAAGAGATCCGGCGTGAACTGGATGCGGCCGAACCGGGTCTCGATCACCGCCGCGAGCGCCTTGCAGAGCTGGGTCTTGCCGACGCCGGGAACATCGACGAGCAACACGTGGCCCTTCGCGGCCATCGCGGTCAGCACTCGCTCGATGACGTCGCGCTTTCCGACGATCACGGACTCGACCGCGTCGACAACACGCCGGAACTCGCCGCTGATCCGCTCGACGCGCTGGCGGAGCGGAGAGCGCTCGACCGGAGCTTCGACCTCGATCTCGACATCCCGATACGGACCCTGGCGTTCCACCATCTCGTCCTCCTTCGATGCAGCACCGACCTGGTGCCGCGGGAGCTTTCCGACCAACCAGCGCATGACAGCCGAGCCCTTGCGCGGTTGCGCCGGCGGCTCCGCCTCCTCGCGCCACAACCCCGCGTAGGCATCCGCGATTCGCCGCCGGATCGGTTCGTCATCGGCGAGCACGTAGAGCAGCTCGAGCACGCCCGAACGCAGCTCGTCGGGGATGAGCGGCGCGAGCGTCTCGGGTGTCTCGGTGCCGAGGTCGCCGTTCGAAAGCGGCGGCCGGCCGAGCGCTGCCAACCCCGCGTTCGCACGCTGGAGGTCGAACTCGCTCGGCTCGCCGGTGGACAGCAGGACTCCTGCGACCACTCGACCGACACGTCGTGCATCCCGGGCCACAGGGTTCACTACACGCGAAAGCATGCGACCCATTCCGGGAGATTCAAGGCAGATCGTGTGGAGACTATGCGGAGACGGCTTCCGCTCCCGGCGTCGTCGTCGCACTACATGCACCGACAAGCACGAGCTCGTAACCCTCCTCGTCGAGCGACGAGATGTTCCCCTCGTGGGTCCACGTGGCACGGGCGCGCGGTCGGGCCTCGAAGAGAACGAGATGATCCCCTGAATCCGCGAGCTTCAGCTCGTCGGGCGCGTCGGTGAAGTCGAACGGCTCGACGGTGTAGCGGAGGTGGACGTGGTCGTCGTGGCGCACGAGCTGGTAGCTGCCGTGTCCCACGGGTCGCGCTCCGGGCTGATAGCGCTCGCCGCGCGTTTTTGTGGAATAGACCTCGGGCTCGAGCTCGTGGCCGAGCACACGCTGCAGGGATCCCACTCGCTCGATCCGGGCCCAGAACCGATCGCGCCGGCGTGCGGGCATTCGCTTCTTGCCGATCCGCAGGCGCCGGTGGCGGCGGCCTCCCGCGGGCGAGAGGATCAAGAAGAAGCTCTGCACCGCGAGGGAGACCGCGCCCTTCGCCTCGGCGGGTTGAACTGCCGGGCGAAAGAAGAACTGCACGTCGCCCTGTTCGAGGACAGCCTCCACTCGCCTAGCGTGACCGACGACGACGCACTCGCAACCCCATCGCGGCTACGAGGAATGCGGAGAGCGCGGCGCTTCCACCGCCGCCGGAGCTGCAACCGCCCGAGGCCTCGTCGTGGTCGTCCGAATCCGCGTGCCCCTCTCCGCTCTCCTCGTCGACGAGGCCCGGCGCGACCGTCAGGGCGATCTGGATCTCACCGAACTTCTTGCCGGCGTCGTCGAGCACGAGCTCCTCGAACACGGGCAGCTCCTCGGAGGCCGCCGGCGTCATCACATCGAGATCGATCACGATGGTCTTGGTCGGGGCGACGCTCGCATCGAGCTTCGTGATCACGCTGGCCGAGAGCCAGCTCGCATCGTGGAGTGGGCTCGACGTTCCAGCGGCGAGCCGCAGTGTGGTGGTCGCCGGCCAGGTCGTCGTACCGGTGTTCTTGACGGTGATCGCATAGTGGACGCGAGTCTCGGGCAACGCGCGATCGGGACCGACGATGCGGACGACGTCGGCGTCGCGCGTGCCGATGCACGTCGGCCCGAGCGGGAAGCCCTCGGCCGGAGCCTGGCGCAGGCGGTTCTCCGTCTGCGGACCGTAGACACCGTCGGCCGCGATCGTGTCGTTCGGGTGGTTGCGGTTCCAGAGGCGCTGGAACGCAGCGATGTCGCGGCCGCGAATGTCTGGTGATGCGCGGTGATCGAAGTGGACCGGGTCCCCCGGAATGTCGTGCGACCAGCCCTGCGCGCCCATCGCCGAGATCAGCTGCGAGTAGTTCGCGAGATCGAGCGCGCGCCCGCTCTCGTGGTTCGAGGCGCCCGGCTGTGCGGCGGCGGTGATGCCGCAGCGGCCCGCGCGGTACCACTGATAGAGGAGGTACTGCTGGACCACGGTACGAAACGCGCTGTTGACCTGCACGACCCGCGTCTGCGCCACCTTCTCCAGCGCGGACTTCCCGCTCGCAGAGAGATAGGGCAGCACGGCGTTGCTCGTGACCTTGAGGTTACCCGTCGGGGCGAACCGCACGAGGCCGGTCGGGTTCACGCAGCTGATCTCATCGGCGATCTGCTTCGACAGTCCGATCACGACGGAGGTCGAGCACGCAGTGTTGACGTGGCTCGCGACGGTCGACTCGGACTCGATCACCGAGAGCGACTCCGGCTCCGCCGCGCAGGCCGACAATACAAACGCGACCGCGATCGCGGTTCCCCAGGGACGCATTGCGGGCGACATCAGCACCAGACGTGCCACGCGTCAGCGCGCCGCAATCGCGCGGAATTGCATGCGCGCGTGGCCCAGGCGCGGCCCCATTGCGACCTGTTGGTTGCGCACGATCGTGCCCATACGACTTCTGCCCACATCCACCGCAACGACGCTCAGCGCGGTGCGAAGAACTTCTCGAACTGCTGTTCAGTGAGCCCGGTGACGCGCAGATACGCGGCTCGATAGGTGTCCTGTGCGGCGCGGAGCAGGCGGAGTGCCTCGACGTCGTCGAGCTTGCCGTCGCGATATCCCGATTGCACGTGCGCGGCGGCTTCGCGGAGGACCTTCGCCTGCGTGCCGATCGTCGCGAGCATGTAGCCCGTCGGCTCGGCGCCGAGCAGCTCGCCGAGGAGCACGTTGTCGGACGTCCGCTCCGCGAGCTCCACGCTGCGACGTTCCTCGAGCGCGATCGGCCTGGGCACGCCGGAGGCCTTCGCGTAGTCCTCGATCTCGCCCGCACGGCCGGCCTCGGGTGTCGGGTGCTGCTGTCCTGCATCCGCGATCGCAGGCTTCGCCACCCGCGTCGGCACGATCCGCTCGGGTTGTTGCTTCGCCGGTTGCGCAGGGGTGGGCTCGGGACCGCCGCGCACCGCGAGCGCGAGCCATACACCACCGCCGAGGACGGCGACGGCGAGCACGGCCAGCACGATCGCGCGCGCTCTCATCGGTCGCTCAGGGCTTGCGCGGCCGCGGGAAGCCGTACGCATCGAGCCGCGCGAGCAACGTGTTGCGCGAGATTCCGAGCATCCGCGCCGCTCGGGTCTGATTGCCGCCGCACTGGTTCAGCACCTCGACGATCCGCTGCCGTTCGAGATCGGCGACCGCCGTCGCGAGCGTCTGCGAGTCGAGCGTGCGCCGGTTCGGCGGCGATGCTTCGATCTCCGAGAATGAGATCCGATCGCTCGAGATCCGATCGACCGGGGCCGTGATCGAGACGTCGCTGCGGCGGACGCGCCCGCTCGACTCGATCGCGAGGTGCGACGGCCGCACCGACCCGCCCGACGACAGCAGCACCGCGCGCTCGATCGTGTTCTTCAGCTCGCGGATGTTCCCCGGCCAGGTGTGCTGCTCGAGTGCAGTCACGACCTCGGGTCCGAGCACGACCGCCCGGGTGCGCCGTGCGAAGGCACGCGCGAGACCCGCGATCTCGGGCACGCGCTCGCGCAGCGGCGGGATGGAGAGCGTGACGCCGTTGATCCGGTAGTAGAGGTCGCGACGGAACCGGCCCGCATCGACTTCGTCGGCGAGATCGCGGTTCGTCGCGCAGATGAAGCGCACGTCGAGCGTCTTGCCGGTCGTGGCGCCGACGCGTCGAACCACCCGCTCCTCGAGCACGCGCAAGAGCTTCGACTGCACTCCGAGCGGCAGCTCGCCGATCTCGTCGAGGAACACGGTGCCGCCATCGCCGGTCTCCATGAGACCGGCCCGCGAGTGCGTGGCCCCCGTGAAGGCGCCGCGCTCGTGACCGAACAGCTCGCTCTCGATCAGCGTCTCGACGATCGCCGAGCAGTTGAGCTTCACGAACGGCCGGGACGCACGCGCCGAAAGGCGGTGAACCATCTCGGCGCACAGCTCCTTGCCGACGCCGGTCTCGCCGGTGATCAGCACGGATACGTCTCCGGTCGAGATCTGCGCGATCAGCTCCCGCACCGCGTCCATCTCGCTCGGCGTATCGCCGGGCGTGCGATCGAGCTGTTCCCACGCGTGCGCCGTGAGCTGCTCCGCGGTCACGCCATCGCGCGGATAGCGCGCGACGCCGAGCTTCGCGCTGATCCCGTGCTGGCCGAGGAGCTGCGTCATCCGTGACAGCGCGAGCGCAGCCTGCTCGTCGTTGGTGTCGAGCAGCAGCACCTGATAGCTCCCCTGCCCTTCGGAGCCGACCGCATCTGACGTGCGGAGGATCGCGCGCAACAGGCCAATCATGTCCGCACGCGGCTCGCGCGTCTCGAGCCGAACGTACGCGAACGGCGAGCGGCTCCGCGCCGAGCGCGCGCACTCCATATCGAGCATGCGCGCGATCGAGTCCGGCGGCGGTGGGAGCTCGCTCGCGAGCTCGACGCCCGCGAGCGTCGCCGGCTGGATCAGGATCGCGGCCTCGCCGATCTGCACGGCTTCCCCGACCTCGATCGCCGTCGCGACGCGCAACCCGAGCAACACGCCGCGCACGCGGGTACCGTTGCGGCTGCCGGCGTCCATGATCTCCAGGGGCGACATCCGCAGCGTCGCGTGGTGTCGCGACACCGACGCGTGCTGCACCACGAGATCGCAGGTCGACCCGCGCCCGATTGTAAAATCACCGCGGGCTGGTAACGGGACCGAGGTCACCACGCCGTCGATGCTGATCATCGCGCACAACTGCGGAGCCTCCACGGGTTCGCGTGAGGCATCCGTGTCGATGTCGTCGAAGTCGTCGGTAGTGCTAGCCACCCGGCCACATCATAACCGAGTCTTCCTTCGTAGTTACTCGAACTTGTTCTCCGGGCGCTCGACCCAGAGCCGGAGCAACGGGGCCTCGTTGGTGTTGATGTATCGCGGTGCGACGTACTCGAAGGCCGCGAGCGCTTCCTGGTTCACGTCGAACGCCCACATCATCACGTCGACGCCGCTGTCGGCGAGTCGCCGGAACCGTGCGCGATCGCCGTCGGAAGCCTTCTTCCACTCGAGGTCCACGACACCTACATTGGCCACCAGCCGGCTGACATCCTCCCAGCCGTTGACGCCGAACTGGCGGTGGTTTCGGCGGCCGGCCAGCTCGGGACGCCAGGTCGGCCGCTCGGGCAACCCGCTCAGCATCTGGAGGTCTCCACTCACGAAGATCACCGTGAGGCGCAGGCCCGCATCCGACGCAGCGGCCTCGGCGTGCTCGGCCATCGCGATCGCGCAGTCGCCGAGCGAGCCCATCTCGCCCGGTGTCAGTGGGTAACCCAGCGGCGCCGCCCCGGCCTTCATCTCGAGCTTCAGCGAGAACTCGTGTCCGTTCCAGGTCGCGCCCGAACGCTTCTCGCGAAAGTGGTTCGCGAGCACGGCGAGCGCGACGCTCGCATCGGGCGCGACGTCCGCGTCGATGTGATCGTGCTCGAAGACGCAGCGCGACGTGCGCGGGTCCCAGATCAGATCGATCTCGGTGCCTTCGATCATCGCACGGCCGTCGAGCTCGAGCGCGAGCGACTCGTGGAGTGCGTCCAGCGTGTCGTCGCGCGCCGGGTCGGCGTAGGCACAGTTTGAGTTGTGGCAGGTGACCTGCGAGGTGGGCGTCGGCTGCTCGACACCACACGCGGCGAGCACGAGGCCGAGCGAGGCGAACGCGCGCATCACAGGTCCACCGTGAATTCGGCGCGGACGAACAGGCTGAGGTTGACGAGCTCGTCGGCGGACATCGTGTCCAACCAGTCGGTGGTGATCGCGTCGCCATGCCGCACGATCTCCGCCGCGACCTCGAGACCCACGATGAGCCGCACGCGGTCCGTGCCGACCGACGGCAGCTTCGCGAGCACGCCCCCGAGCACCTTCTCGTGGAACACGGTCTCGCCGAGCAGCCGGTACGAGGTGTTGCGCCAGCCGGCGAACGCCGCGAACCGCGACGGCTTGAACCACCACATCGCGGTCACGTCGTTGTCGCTCTGGCTATCGGTCGCCATCTGCGGATCGAGAACGACCGCCGCCTCGAATGCGTTCCAGCGACCGCCCAGCTCGACGCGCTTCTGGTGCGTCCCGAGGTCCGAGCGGTAGTTGAGACCCGCGTGCACATCACGATCGGCGATTGCGGGCCCCGCCATCGCCACCATCAACACCCCGGCCACCGTCATCTTCATGTCGAGATGGGACGGCGCTCGTGCGACAAAGCTCACGCAGAAACTACGTAGAAAACGCATGATGAATCTTCGACACGTGCGGCGCTCACTCGCGCTCGTTGCCCTGATCTTCGCGGGGTGCGGCAACCGCGAGCCGGATCAGAGTCCGGCTCCAGCTCCCGCGCCGAAACCTCCCGTCGCTGATCCGGCTCCCATGCCCGCCAAGCCGCGCCCTCCGGTGACCGCCGACACCATCACCGCGGCGTCGGCGGGAGCGGGCAGCGGCAGCGGCTCGGCTGTGGTGGTCGAGGCAAAGGCGCCGATCGTCGACGGTGCAGCGCTGCGCGAGCGCCATCGCGCCCGGCTCGCCGCGGATCGCAGCGCGGTGACGGCGTTGACTGGGGACTCGCCCGGCGAGCTCGGCCAGCGGATCTGCGAGGCGGTGGTGCCGGCGCGCCCCGCCGTGACGCCCGTGCTGATCAAGCCGAACCTCGGCGGCTTCAACTGGTTCAAGAACCCCGCGACCCACCGCGGCGATACCGGCGTGAAGGGCCGCACCACCGACGTCGAGTTCACGCGCGGCATCGTGCGCTGCCTCAAGGCGCGCGGGCACACGAAGATCACGATCGCCGATGGCTTCACCGGGAAGGCCACGGACTGGAACCGTCTGATCAAGATCAACGGCTACGCCTCCATGGCGAAGGACGAGGGCGTGACGCTCGTCGCGCTCGACGACGATGGCGTGTTCGACGTGCAGGGCGACATGCCGGGCAAGCCGCTCCAGATCTCCGGCGTGGAGAAGACGACGGTGCCCACGCTGCTCGTGCCCAAGCTCGTCGCAGAGCACCTCGCGCACGGCCTCTACATCTCGGCACCGAAGCTGAAGACGCACCGGTTCAGCGTGTTCTCCGTCGGCATCAAGGGGATGCAGGGCACGGTGATGTTCTCCGACAAGTCGCCCGCGTTCCATCAGAAGTGGCGCTCGCACCGCGAGCTCGACAAGGCGCTGAAGGCGATCAAGAACGGCGAACCGAACGGCCGCGCACTCTACGTGAAGGCCCTCGAGATCTTCGCGGAGCGCATGGTGGACGTGATGGAGCTCGAGACCCCCGATGCAGTCCTCGTCGAGGGCGCACCGGCGATGGATGGCGATGGCTTCGACGAGCTGTACCCGCGTCCCGAGAACATCGCGCTTGGCGGCACGAACATCGTCACCGTCGACCGCGTCGCCGCGCAGTACCTCGGCCTCTGGGACAACGCCGACCTCGCGACGGAGCTCGGTGGCCACCGCACGTCGCCGCTGCTCGAGGTCGCGGCAAAGCGGCTCGGGCTCGACCTCACTACCGTCGAGATCACCGGAGACGGCGCCGCGCTCGTGCAGCGACCGCAGCGCGCGCACCTGCACGGCATGGCGGGGTTCGGCATCGGTTGCCCGGGCACGACACCCGAGGGCGCGTGCACGGAGATCCAGCCCGCGGGTGCGAAGCAGGATCTGCACGCGCCTCGGCTCGCCGGTGCACCGCCGGTGATCGATGGCCTTGCCGACGAGCCGTGGGGCAGCGCGACGCCCTTCGAGTTCGCGACCGACTGGTCGGGGCGCGGCACGAAGACGAGCACGCGCGTGCGCGCGCTGTGGTCAGACAAGGCGCTCTACTTGCTGTTCGAGCTCGATGGCCTCGGCTTCAACACGGATCGCACCCGCCCTACCGACGTCGAGCGCGTGGACCTCTACGAGGAGGACTGCATCGAGGTGTTCCTCGCGCCCGACCCCGCGGTGCGCAAGCGCTATGCGGAGATCGAGGTCGGTCCGTTCGGGCACTGGTTCGATCTGCTCGTCGATCGCACGGGCAAGAAGGTCACCTCGAACACCGCATGGAATGCGGGGCTGACGATCGGAACGACGCGGGACGAGGCGAAGCGCACCGCGACGATCGAGATCGCGATCACTGCGCCCGAGATCGTGAAGGCCCTCGTCGTCGATGCGCGCCTGCCGGTCGGCCTTTACCGGATGGAGGGCAAGAGTCCGCGCCAGTACCTTGCGGGCTTCCCGACGCGCACGCCGAAACCGAGCTTCCACGTGCCCGATGCGTTCGGCGCGCTCGTGCTCGACAGATGACGATCCTCGACGTCCCCGTGCTCGTGCAACCGAGCGACCACGAGTGCGGGAACACCTGCCTTGCGGCGGTCGCCGCGTACTTCGGCAAGCCGTTCTCGATCTCCGACACGAAGCGGCTCGCGCGGACCACCGAGGCCGGCACCGATCACGCGCCGATGATCGAGGCCGCGCGCGCGATGGGTGCCACCGTGCACGCCGCTGCCGGCGGCACGCTCGAGGAGGTCGCAGGTTTCATCGCCCGCGGGCTGCCCGTGATCGTCGGGTGGTGGACCAGCGAAGGCGACCACTTTAGCGTGATCACCGGAGTCACCGCCAACCGCATCGTGATGATGGATCCCGAGGCCGGCCGCGTGGAGCTGGACCGCGCCACGTTCGAGGCCGCCTGGCATGACACCGATACCGAGGCGCACGTGCGGGTCGACCGGTGGTACCTCGTCCTCGACTACGCGCCGCCTCGTTGATAGGTTGCCCCACCGATGGGACGCGCATTCGAGAAACGGAAGCACACGATCTTCAAGCGGATGGACCGCCTCGCAAAGCAGTTCACGAAGGTCGGCAAGGACATCGTGATCGCGGTGAAGAGCGGCG
This sequence comes from Deltaproteobacteria bacterium, assembly GCA_013813765.1. Taxonomy (GTDB): domain Bacteria; phylum Myxococcota_A; class Polyangia; order Haliangiales; family Haliangiaceae; genus JABFXX01. The sequence goes on from JACCRC010000222.1 coordinate 28,127, forward strand.
GCTCGAGTCCCGATTCGAACCCGTCGCTGCGCCGCGTGCTCCAGAACGCGCGTGCGGTCAACATGCCGAAGGAGCGCATCGATGCCGCGATCAAGAAGGCGAGCGGCGAAGGCGCGGTGAACTACGAGACGGTGATCTACGAGGGCTATGCCCCACACGGGATCGCGGTGCTCGTCGAGTGCGCGACCGACAACGTCGTGCGCACCGTCGCGAACATCCGCCACTACTTCAAGGCCGCCGGCGGGAACATGGGCACGAACGGCAGCGTCGCGTTCATGTTTCAGAAGCAGGGCGTGTTCCGGCTCGACCCAGAGGGAATCAACCGCGACGAGCTCGAGCTCGAGCTGATCGACCACGGCCTGGTCGCGCTCGAAGAGGGCGAGAGCGACAAAGGCGAGAAGCAGCTCGTCGTGCGATGCGAGTTCAACGACTTCGGCAGCATGGCCAACGCCCTCGAGGCGAAGAAGCTCTCGGTCATCTCCTCGGAGCACGAGTTCGTCGCCCAGACCCTGACCGAGCTGCCCGAGGACAAGGCGAACGAGGTCATGGAGATGGCCGCTGCCCTCGACGGTGACGACGACGTGCAGAACGTCTACACGAACCTCGGCTGACCCTCAGATTTCCGAGGTGGTTTCCGCCCTAGGACGGGTCTAGGCTCCTCTTCATGAGGACGGCACTCCTGGGATTCTTGCTCGTCGGTTGTGCAGTCGAGGCGCCCATCGAACGCGAGGTGCCGCTCGCTCGCGTCGACCTGCGCACCGCGATCGGACCTGCCGACGTGATGCCGGTCGGTGTCGCGATCGCGCCCGACGGGCAGCGCTTCGTGATGGACGAGCAGTGGGGCTTCTACCGGATCGACGGCGATCGCGCGTTCGAGGTGATCCCGATGGCGCAGATGCCGGTGCCCGACAAGCCGATGCAGCTGCCGATCACGGACGTCGTGTCGCTCGGCCCGAACCAGTTCGCGTTCACCGCGATCGGCGATGGCTACATCCTGGACACCGCGGCGATGACCATCCGCCAGCACTTCTGCTACCTGCCCGGCGACGATGGCACCGGCCCGCGGATCATCACGCAGCGCACCGACGCACTCGCGTTCGATGCGGCTCGCCAGACGCTGTACGCGCAACCGGTCACGTTCGACGCTGCCGGCGAGCTGCAGTTCGCTCAGGTCGCGACCTACGACCGCGCGTCGGGTGCCGACACGGCCTGGTTCGACATGGACAGGAACCTCGCGGCGACCGGCATGGTCGTGCTGTCCAATGGCGACGTGCTGATGGGCCAGGGCGATCGCCTCTTGCGGTTCGATCCGCAGGCCCGCACGGCGACGCAGATCGATAACCTGGCGCGCTTCGGCATCGAGTCGATCGACGGGCTCGCGCTCGACCCGGTGACCGGGGCTCTGGTCGTCGTCGACAAGCAGACCGACGCGATGTTAGATCTCGAGATCACGCAGCTCGCGCTCTAGGGTACGCTGCAGGGCGGTGGCGAACCCCGAGCATCTCGACGTGCTGATCGTCGGCGCTGGACTTTCCGGCGTCGCGGCGGCGTATCACCTCCAGACCACGTGCCCGACGAAGACGTACGCGATCCTCGAGGGACGCGAGACGATGGGCGGCACATGGGACCTGTTCCGCTACCCGGGCGTGCGCTCGGACTCGGACATGTACACGCTCGGCTACTCGTTCAAGCCATGGCGTGATGCGAAGGCGATCGCCGACGGCGACTCGATCCTCGCGTACATCCAGGAGACCGCCGCGGAGTTCGGGATCGATCGGCACGTGCGGTACAGCCACCGTGTCGAGGGTGCGAACTGGTCGAGCGCGGATGGGCACTGGAAGGTCACCGTGCGTCGCAAGGGCCAGCTTGTCGAGCTGACCTGCGGCTTCGTGATCCTATGCTCGGGCTACTACGACTACGAGGGCGGCTACACCCCGGAGCTCGTCGGGATCGGGACATTCAAGGGCAAGGTCGTCCATCCCCAGAAGTGGACGCCCGACATCGACTACACCGGCAAGCGCGTCATCGTGATCGGCAGCGGCGCGACCGCGGTGACACTCGTGCCCGAGCTCGCGAAGAAGGCCGCGCATGTCACGATGCTGCAGCGATCGCCGACGTACATCGTGACGGTTCCGGCGAAGGATCCGATCGCGGACTGGCTGCGCAACAAGCTCCCGGAAAAGGTCGCGCACGCGGCGGCGCGCTGGAAGAACGTGCTGTTCGGCATGGCGTTCTTCAACATCAGCCGCCGCTGGCCGAAGGGCACCGCGAAGTGGCTGATCAAGCAGGCCGAGAAGCAGCTCGAGGGTAGCGCCGACGTGAAGGAGCACTTCACGCCGACCTACAATCCGTGGGATCAACGCCTCTGCCTGATCCCCGACGCAGATCTGTTCAAGTCGATCAAGGACGGCACCGCGTCGGTCGTGACCGATCACATCGACACGTTCACCGCGACCGGCATCAAGCTCCGCTCCGGCAAGCACCTCGAGGCGGACCTCGTCGTCACCGCGACCGGGCTCAAGCTCAAGGTGTTCGGCGGCATCGCGTTCTCCGTCGACGGCAAGCCGGTCGAGGCGAAGGACTCGATGATCTACAAGGGTCTGATGGTCAGCGGCGTGCCGAACCTGGCGTTCGCCGTCGGGTACACGAATGCGTCGTGGACGCTGAAGGCCGACCTCACCGCGCAGTACGCGTGCCGGCTGATCGCGTTCATGGACAAGCGTGGCTACAGCTACTGCGTGCCCCAGCGCGATCCAGACGTGCAGGAAGAGCCGCTGATGAACTTCACGTCCGGCTACGTGCAGCGCTCGATCGATCAGTTCCCGAAGCAAGGTGCGGTGCGGCCGTGGAAGCTGTTCCAGAACTACGCGCTCGACCTGTGGATGATCCGCCACTCGAAGATCGACGACAGCTCGATCCGGTTCGGGTGAGCTACTCGTCCTTCAGCATCAGCTCCGAGTCCGTCTTGTAGATCTCGGAATTCGCGCCGGCCGTCTTCACCCAGTACAGGTCGCGCCCGACCGCCGCATAGCCGGCGACCGGATCTTCGAGGAGCACCTCGGTCTCGCCCTCGAGCGCGCGGTACTTGCCGCACATCACGGCGCGGCCGGCGAGCAGGAGCTCGCACGGGTAATCCGCCGGGGGCGCGCCAAACAGCGCGTCGAACTTCGTGAACAGATCGCGGATGCGCACGCCCTCGCCGGTGCGGTACGCGAGCATGCCGCCCTTCACCGTGGCGCCCTGCGTGCTCGCGACGACCAACTCCTTCATGTCCATGCGGCGGTCGTACTTCTGCACCGACATCCCCGCCTCGACGGTGTACGCGTACGACGAATCGACGCCGATCAACGTGGCCGCACCGGCGGGCGAGCCGACGCGCGTGGGAATCTCATCTGCCCATAGCCCGATGATCCCGGTGTCGCTGTAGAACACGCCTTCATCGGTGACGAGGACGCGCGGCATGAACGTCAGCGTGCCCAGTGCGTCGATGGCGCCGGCCTTGCGGCGCTTCACCTTGCCGTTGTTACCTTCCTTCTCGACCCACGCGACGAGGTCGCCCGCGGCGGAGAGATCGGTGACCGCCCCGACGGTGGTGAGCTTGCCGATCACCGAACCGTCCGCAATGTTGATCTCGACGATCGTGTTGTCGGTGGTGTCGATGGCGAACAGCGAGGACGTCCCGACGGCGATCTTGCCGAGCTTGCCCGGTACCTTCGCGAGCGGCGGCGGACCGGAATCATCGGTACAGCCCACGGCGACGAGGAGCACGAGGAACGCGAGGCGCGACATGCGCCTCTATACCGCCAGAACCTAGGCGACGGCAGCCGACAGCGCGGCGATGTCGCCCCGCTCCATCGCGGCCTCGACCTCGAGCGCGAGCTTATCGCGGCCGATCGTCATCACGGCCTTGATCGTCGCATCCTGGCGATAGACGACGTGTGCGTCGCGCATCGAGAGCTCGCCGTGGATCTCCGCCTTGTCGAATGCCTCGGCGTGACCGACATAGCCGAGCGTGACGTCGTGGTGCTGGCTCCAGAAGAACGGCACGTCCGGGCGGCCGACGCGCCCGAGGATCGAGCGCGCGACGGCCTGACCGTGGCGCACCGCGACCTGCCAGTGCTCGATGCGCACGAGCTCGCCGTACCAGGGAAACCGAGCGATGTCGCCTGCCGCCCACACGCCGGGTGCGGCACGTAGCTGCGCGTCGACGAGAACGCCGCGATCGATCGGCAGCCCCGCCGCGGCCGCGAGATCGGTGCGCGGCTTCACGCCGACGCCCATCACGACGAGCGCCGCCGGCAGGGACGTCCCGTCGTCGAGGATCACCGCGTCCGGCGTGATCTTCACCGGCTTCCTGCCGAGCTTGAACTTCACTCCCTTGTCCTCGTGCACGCTGCGAATGAACGTGCCGACGTCGGCGCCGAGCACGCGTTCGAGCGGTACGGTCTCGGGCCCGACGACGGTGACGCCCGCACCGCGCACGCGCAGCGCGGCCGCGGCCTCCAGCCCGATGAAGCTCGCACCGATGATCACGACGGGCCCGTTCTTGGCCTGCGCCGCGATCGCCTTGCTGTCGGAGAGCGTGCGCAGCGTGTGGATATGCGGCAGATCGGCGCCCTCGAGTGGCAGCCGGATCGCCTCGGCGCCGGTCGCGAGCAGGACGGCGTCGTAGGACAGCTCGCGCCCGCTGCGCAGCGTGACGGTGCGCTCCTTCGGATCGATCGCGGTCGCAGGATCCACGACGAGATCGACCCCGATGCCGGCGAGCGCATCCGCGGTGCGAAGGTAGGCCCACTCCTCGGGCGCGGTGCCCGCGAGGAAGTCCTTCGACAGGTTCGGACGATCGACCGGATCGCTGCCCTCCGCGCTCACGATCGTGATCGCGCCCTTGTGCCCCTCTTGCCGGAGCGTCTCTGCGCACGCGATTCCCGCGGCACCGGCACCGATGATCACGACGGACGCCGGGCTCAGCACCGCCGCGGCGCTCACCTCGCCCTTGTTGCGACCACCGACGCGCAGCTTCCCACCCTCGAGTGCGACGTCGTAGCAGGCCACCGGCGCGAGCGCCGGACCGTGCGCCGTGCCGGTCGCGAGATCGAAGCAGGCGTGGTGCCACGGACAGCGGATCGAGCCACCGGAGACGATGCCCTCGGCGAGCGGCCCGCCGTAGTGCGTACAGGTCGCGCCGAGTGCGTGGATGTTCCCTCCGTCGCGCACGAGCACGATCGCTTCACCGCCGGCGTGGCCGAGCAGCGGCGTTCCTTCGAGGAGGTCCGCATCTGCGATGCCGGCGGAGAGATCAGGTCCCGAGAGCTCGGCTGTGCTGCCCATGGGCAGCACGTTACTCCTGGCGGGTCACTTCGGCATGTCGTTGAGGATGTTCAACGACTCTTCGACCCACGGATCCTTCGCGAGGTTCTCGCGCCAGCGCTTCGTGCGCTCGTCCGGCTGCACTCCCGCTGCCTCGTCGAGAGCAGCGACGGTGAACGCCGGCGGTGCCTTGTCGAGATCCGGCGAGGCCGCGTCGAGTGCGGTACGCAGATCCGTGCGGCGCTTCTCCCACGCCTTGCGCGAAAGCGGAACGATCGTGTCGTTCTTGCGCGACTTGAGGAACGTCGTCGCGGTCTGCACCTTTGACAGCAGCGGGTGCTTCGCGACGCGGCCGGAGCTCTTCAGCAGCAGCGCCGGCATGTTCCAGGTCCCCTTCCAGTCGTCGTGGGGCGCCGAGGAGATCTTCGACCACGCGAGCGCGTGCGGCAGCGAGCCCTCGCCGGACTCGATGTGCCCCGCCGGGTCCGGCAGGATGATGTCGGGCACCACGCCCTCGCGCTGCGTCGATGAACCGCTGACGCGGAAGAACTGCTGGATCGTCAGCTTGAGCACGCCGAGGTCGAGCTTGGTGCCGGCGACCTGGTCGAGGTCCGCGAGCGTCTGGACCGTGCCCTTGCCGTGCGTGGGTCCGGTGCCCACGATCACCGCGCGGCGGTAGTCTTGAAGAGCGCCCGCGACGATCTCCGACGCCGATGCGCTGAAGTGATCGACGAGCACGATCACCTGACCGTCGTACGCGATGCCCTTGTCCTTGTCGGACAGGACCTCCTTGCGGCCACGAGAGTCCTGAACCTGGACGACCGGACCGTGATCGATCAGGTGACCGGTCATGTCGATCGCATCGCGCAGGATGCCGCCGCCGTTGCTGCGGAGGTCGATGACCACGCCCTTGATCTTCTTCGCCGACAGCTCCGTCAGCAGCTTGTGGACGTCGTCGGCCGACGTGCGCTGTCCATTGTCCTGCCCACCGTAGAAGCTGGGCAGGTGGATGTAGCCGAACGGCGGCAGCCCCTTCTTCGTGAGCACCGCGCCGCGCGCGTACGCCTCCTCGATCACGATCTTGTCGCGCGTGACCGAGACGACCTCTTGATTGCCGGCGGGCTTGCGCACGCGCAACGTGACGACCGTGCCCTTCGGGCCGCGGATCATCTTCACGACCTCGTCGATCCGCATGTCGTAGACGTCGACCGGATCCTTTCCGCCGCTCGCGACGGTGAGGATGATGTCGCCGGCTCCGAGGCCGCCCTGGCGCTGCGCCGCACCGCCAGGGATCAGCTCGATGATCTCGATATCGTGGTCGCGCTCGCGGAGCGACGCACCGATGCCGTCGAGCTGGCCGCTCATCTGGATCTCGAAGTTCGCCTTGTCGGCGGGCGGCAGGTAATGCGTGTGCGGATCGAGCGTGTTCGCGACCGCGTTGATCACGTCGGCGGCGGCGTCGAGCGGCTCGGGGTTCTTCAGCCGGGCGAATCGCGCGGCATACGCCTTCGCGAGGTCCTCGCGCGCCTTGGCCTCGCGACCCTCGGGGGTGGTCGGGATCTTCGCGAGCGTGGGATCGACCGGCGCCGGGTTCTCGCCGGGCTTGTCGGTCTGCTTCGGGTCCGTGGTCTTCGGCTTCGGCGGGTTGAGCCGCTCCTCCATCGCCGCGGTGCGCTCGAGCACCTCCAGCTCGAGCCGCTGGCGCCAGCGCTCCTTGAGCTCGGCGTCGGTCTCGACGGGCTTCAGCTTCTCGCTGTCGGTCTCGAACGTCTCCTCGTTCTCGAGATCGAACGGCTTCGCCAGGAGGTCGGCGACCATCTTGTCGACGACCGCGACGCGGGCGACGAAGATGTCGCTTCCCTTGTGGCCGAGCTCGAGCACGCCGGACTTCAGCTCGTCATCGAGCTTGTCCTCGTACTTCACGAGCTGCTCGCGGTCCGAGCGCAAGAGGAACATCTTCCCGGCGTCGACGCGGTCCATGTACGTCGCGAATGCCTGCTTCGAGACCGAGTCGTCGATCTTCGCCCGCAGCAGGTGCCCTTGCTCGAGCAGCTGCAGCACGGTCTCCGACAGCGCGACCTCGCGCGAATCAGGAGCCGGAACCACGCCCGGCGCACCGGGCACTGGCTTCGCGGCGACCCCGGGCCTGGGACCCGGTGGAGGAGCCTGTGTGGTCTCGGCGTTCGCCGGGGCCTTCGTGGAGCAGGCGCACGCGCCGAGCAGCGTGGCCAGGAGGCCGATCGAGAAGCGTCTCACCTCTCGACTCTAGCGCGTGCCGCTGCTCCTAGCCCGTGTGTTGACGAAGGTCTGTGTCACTGCGGGCAGTACCGAGTCAGGGCCGGCTCGTCGCTGGTGATCGCGGACTGGCCAACCCACACCTCGTCGAGTACGCCGCTGTACGCCGCCGCTCCCGCACCGCCGAGCCGCAACTCGCCGAGTGAGAAGGTGTCGTTGGCGCCCCCGACCTCGGTGCGCGCCCCATTGACCCACAGCCGCGCGGTCGGTGCGTCGAGCGAGGCGATCACGTGGTGCCACATCCCCGCGGGCACGGGCGCAGAGCTCACGGTCTTGTTACCGACCGTCATCGAGTAGCGCACCGATGCACCCTCCGCGGTGACGCGCAGCGCGACCATGCCGTCGCCGGAGACCGCCACGTCGCGCGCACCGCCGACCGCATCGGGCCGCGACCACAGCTCGATCGTGACGTTCGGCGAGGCACCGAGCGCCATCGGCCACATGACGTGATCGCTCTCCGAGGCGGCGAACACGAGCGCGCTACCGAACCGGCCGGAGATGCTCGCCGGATCCGCGGGCTCGACCATCGCGGTGGCGCCGAGCGTCGCACCGGCACCGCCGGCGACCGCATTCGCGAGCACCTGGCCCGCGTCATCGAGGTGAAGCACGCCCGAGGCGCCGGCCGGATCTGCCGCGACGCAGGCGACGGTGAAGTTGCGAACGACCGTCTCGACGTTGCCCGCGGCGTCGGTGGAGCGGATGCGGAGCGAGTGCGCACCCGCCGGCAGGTTCCCGGCGAACTGAGTCGTACACGGGACGAACGGCGCCATGTCGAGGCTGCACGTGGTCACGCCCTCGTCGGCGGTGAAGCCGACCACGACGCGTGGCCCACTCGTTCCATTCTGCACGGGCCCCGAGCTGACGGTGATGTTCGGCGGAACGGTGTCCACCGTCCACGCGCGCGTCGCCGGCGTTCCGTCGGTGTGCCCCGCGGCATCGGTCGCACGCACCGCGAACGTGTGCGCGCCCTGCGCGAGCGACATCATGCCTTCCGGCGAGGTGCACGCGACGTACGGCGAGCCGTCGACGCTGCAGCTGTAGGTGACGTCGCTCTCGTTCGCACCGAACACGAAGCTCGCACTCGCCTGCGCGACGAGCCCGTTCGGTCCCGTCGTGATCGTCGTCTCGGGCGCGGTCAGGTCCACCGTCCAGGTCCGCATCGACGGCGTCGGATCGTAGTTGCCGGCGGCGTCGCGCACGCGGACCGCGAACACGTGCGTGGCCTCCGAGAGGTTGGAGAGATCGTGCGGCGAGGTGCACGGTGCGAACCCGCCGCCATCGAGCTGGCACTCGAACGTCGCGCCCCCGCCGGCGTCGGACGACAGGAACGTGAAGCTCGCCATCTGCGCTGCCTGCGGTCCGTCGGGGCCCGTCAGCAGCTGCGTGTCGGGCGTCGAGGTGTCGACGGTCCACGCGAAGATCGCGGGCGATGCATCGAGATTTCCGGCGCGGTCGTGCGCGCGGACCGCGAACGAGTGCGCGCCATTGTTCACTGGACCGAACATCGAGCCGCTCACGCACGGCTGGTACGCGCCGTTGTCGAGCGAGCAGTCGAACAGGATGTTGCGCTCACTGCCGTCGAACGAGAACCGCACCATCGTGCTGTTGTCGGCGGACGGCGGCGTCTCGGTCAGCATCGTCTGGGGCGCAACCGTGTCGATCGTCCACAGGTGCTCTGCGGGCGTGTCGTCACTGTTGCCCGAGGCATCGCTCGCGCGCACCGAGAACGTGTGAGAACCGTCGGAGAGCGAGCGCGTGAACGGCGATGTGCACGCAGCGGGCACCTCGCTGTCGATGCTGCACTCGAAGGTCGCGCCCGCCATGTTCGACGAGAACGAGAACGTCACGGCGCCGGACTTGCTGAACTCGGGCGGTGCCGCCGTGATCATGGTCTCGGGTGCGTCGCTCGGGGCGTCCATCTGGCCGCCGCCATCCGTGCCTGCATCCGAGCCGGCGACCTTCTTGTCGGGCACCGAGCAGGCGCCGAGCGCGAGAATCAAGGAGACGTAGCGCGTCCGCATCTTCAGAACCTCCCGGCGATCGCTGCGCCGGCATGATCAGAGCCAACAACAGGGGCGACGACCGTGGACTCTCCCGGTGCCCCGACGAACCACAGAGTGAGGGCCGAGCCGACCGCGACAGCTCCGCCGATGTAGAGGATGTTCGCGCGCTGCGCACTGACGCGTGCGTCGCTGTTCTGCTGCAACGCGACCGGGTCGTTGCAAACGAGCAGCGGGCAGCGCGCATCCGCATCGCGCTCGAGGTCGCGCGCGCGCATCCCGAAGTACACGCCGGTGCCGGCGGCACCGACGCCGACGATCGCGAGACCGACCGACAGCTTGCGCCACGGCGACCAGATCGAACGCTGCTTCGTGACGACGACACGCGTCGCGGGCGGCGGTGGCGGTGGCGCCGCGGGTACCTGAACCACGGCGGTTCGCGCGAGCGCGGGGACGACGAGCTTGCGCTTCTGCTTGTGCTGGATGACGAGGTCGGTCTTCCACGGCGCGTAACCGGGAGCCTCGGCGCTGATCACGTACGAGCCGGGATCGAGTGGCATCGCGGTGGAGACCATGGCCGGATCGATCAGGTCGCCGTTGCGCCGGAGCACGAGCCCCGGAATCGGCGCGGTGAGCTCGACGGTCAGCGATGGGATCCTCGGCTCGAGCGCGACCGCTCGCCGGCGAGCCTCGTCCTCGCGCTTGTCACCGGTGTTGGCATTCTTCGCGATGCCTTCCGCCTTGCGGAACGCGGCCCACGCGCTCGCGAGCTTGCCCAGGCGCTCGCGGCAGTCACCGAGGTTGAGCAGCGTGCCGATGCTCGACTCGAGCCGCTCGCTCGCTTCGATCTTCGCGCAGCCCTGCGCCAGCTTGCCCTGCTTGATCAGCGAGCGGCCGTCGCGGAACAGCACCTCCGCCTCGGCGGATTGCGCGCGGGCGGAGGAGGCGTGGGTGATGAGGATTGCAGTGGCGATCGCGAGTACGCGCTCAGCGGGTGTCATAGAGGTCCTCGGTCGGGGGCGGCGGTGCAGGGAGCTTGGAAGGCACACGCACGGGCGCGACCTCCTCCGGTTCACGAGTCACCGTCGCTTCGCGACGCGCAGGACGGCTGGAGGGGCGCGCACGCACCGGCTTGGTCGACTCGACCGCGGCGCGCAACGCACCGGGCGCTGGATCCTCGAACGCGAGGACCTCGACTCGGTCGACGGTCGCCTCGGTCGGGGGCGGCGGTGCGGGATCCTGCTGCGCCACCTGAACGTCCGTGAGCTCGTCACGAAGCGCGGCGGTGGAAACCTCGGGGACGTCGCTCGGGTCGTCGCCCATCACCGAGCGCGTCGCGAACATCGCGGTGACGAGGCCACCGATGCAGATCGCGGCGAACGCGAGCTTGCGGCCGGCCGACATCCCGAAGCGCGGCAGCGGCTCTCCGGCGTACGAAATATCCGGCGCGTCGGGCGGCGGCGTCGAGTCGACATACCAGTCCTTCGGCGTGGGGACCGGCGCGGGCGGCTCGGCGCCGTTGCCGGAGCGGAAGCCCACACCGAGCACCGGCCCAGCAGCGGGCAGCATCGGGGACACGCCCGGCGCGCTGAGCCGCGACATCACCTGGCCCACCGCTTCTTGCACTTCGGCCATCGACTGGAACCGCTCGGCGGGATCCTTCGCGAGGCAGCGGATCAGCAGCACGTCCACGAGCGGGTGCAGGCCCGGAACGATCGTGCTCGCGGCCGGCGGCTGCTGCTGGAGGTGCGCGACGATGTACTCGCCGACGCCTTCGCACTCGAACGGCGTGCGGCCGGTGATCATGTGAAACAGCACGCAGCCGAGCGCGTAGATGTCGGAGCGCAGATCGACAGCGCCGCTGCCACGACACTGCTCGGGCGACATGTAGACCGGCGTGCCGAGCGTCGCGCCGCTCTGGGTCAGCTTCTCGTCGCCCTCGAGCTTGCAGATCCCGAAGTCGAGGATCTTCGTCCGCTCGCCGCACTGCGCCTCGGCATCGCGCACGAGGTAGATGTTTTCGGGCTTGAGATCGCGGTGAACGATGCCGCGCTCGTGTGCTGCTGCGAGCGCCGACGCGACCTGTCGCGCGATCTTCAGCGCGTCGGCCTGCGGCATCGCGCCCATGCGATCCATGCGATCGGCGAGCGCTTCGCCCTCGAGCAACTCCATCACGATGTATGCGGTGCCATCGACGTGAAAGCCGAAGTCGAACACCTGGACGACGCCGGGGTCGTTGATCGAGGAGGTCGCGCGCGCTTCGTTGAAGAAGCGCTCGACGATCTCCTTGTGAACCGAGAGCGTCGGCAGCAGCGTCTTGATGGCTGCCTGCCTGCCGAGCAGGATGTGCTCCGCGAGAAAGATGGTGCCCATACCACCGGCGCCGAGCTTCCGAAGGATGCGGTACTGACCGATGTGGCTGCCTGGTGTCACGACACCTAATAGGTAACCTTCGGTCGGTGATTTGTCCAATAGTTTCGTATGGTTGTGTCACCAAGGCACACCGTGCGCGAGAGCCCGTGGCACTCGTGCGTGAACCGGTACTCCGCTCGCGCGGTTTCGACGAGTTACGTGGCACGATGAGGCCGTCGTCGCATGAAACGGATCGGCGAGATTCTGGTCGAGCAAGGGTGGGTCACGCCCCAGGCGCTCGAACGCGCCCTTGCGAACCAGACCGAGACCCCGGACCGGATCTGCTCGATCCTGATCGCGCGCGACCTGATCGACCTCGACGTCGCGTCACGTGCACTCGGTGAACAGCATGGCGTTCCGGCTGTCCTGCAGAAACACATCGATCACCGTGACCGCGAGCTCGCGAAGCTGATCCCCGCGGAGCTCGCACACGCGTTGTGCGTCCTGCCGATTGGCCGCACCGGCGCCGGCAACTTGATCCTCTGCGCCAGGGACCCCCGGCAGAGTGTCCTCGCGTCGGTGAAGGCCGTCGTTCCAGGTCCGATCCTGCTCGCCGTCGCGCCCGCATCGGTGCTCGAGTCGCTCGTGAACGAGGCGTACGGACCTGTCGAGGACTTCGACGTCGATATGAACACGGGTCCGATCCGCTCGCTCGATCTCGATCCAGCCGCCGACGACGATCCGATGCACGCGCTCGGCAACCTCGAGCTCGTCGAGCTCGATGATCAGGACGTGCGGCGGTCATCCGATCAAAGCGGCCTGATCCAGGTCGGCCCGCAGGAGCGCTTCGCCCTGCCCCCGTCAGCGGTCTCGATCAGGGTGCCGCCCATCGACGACACGCCGCCGACACCAACACCGACACTGCCCCGCACGATCACGCCACCGCCAGAGGCGGAAGGCCTGCCGATTCCGTCGCGCACGATGACGCCGCCGCGCTCGCCACTTCCGCCGCGCGCGGAGGGGGCGAAGCCCGGCGGCCGCACGTTGCCGCCGATCCTGCCGCCGAAGAACATCCCGTCGATCATCAAGCCGAAGCCCGCTCCGCCGCCCGAGCCGGAGCCGCCGCCGTCGATCCCGCGCACCACCGCGAAGCCGCTCACCGTGCCACCGCAGATGAAGCAGGAGGCACCAGCTGCGCGTCGCACGACGATGCCTCCCGCAACACACACCGCGCCGCAACGGCGCGTCGCCGCAGACGCGATCGCCGCCGCGCAGGCGGTTCCGCCGCCGAAGTTCGATGCCAGCCAGATCGCGGTCGGCACCGACCCGCCGCGCCGGCGCCCGGTGCAGGTGCCGACAACGCTGCCCGACACCTTCAACGCGTTGACGTCGGCGCCATCGCACGAGCAGGTGACCGCGGCCGCGATGCGCTTCATCGCTGGCCGCTGGCGCGCCGGACTTCTGTTGAAGGTGATGGGCAAGGGCTGTGCGGCGGAGGCCGGTCATGGACAGCTGCTCACCGATGATGCGGTCGCTGCCCTCGCGGTTCCGTTGACGGTTCCGTCGCTGGTCTCGCTCGCGCTCGACATCGGGGGGCTCGTGACCGATCCACCGAGCGAGGAGAGCCCGGTGCAGGATCGGCTCGACCGCCTGCTCGGAATGCCACGCTTCCCGGCCGCGATTCCCGTCGTCATCGGCGGGAAGAGCGCGTTCGTGCTCGTCATCGGCGACGCGATCACCGCGGACACGGACTCCGCGATGCGGGAGCTCGAGCTGCTCGCCCACGTGCTCGGCACCGCGTACGCCCGCTTCATTCGCTAGACGCGATAGGCTCGCTGCGATGGCCACCGCTCTGACGCCCGAACATCGTCGGTGGCGCATGAAGGTGTTCGCGGCGACGTGGCTGTCGTACGTCGGGTTCTACTTCTGCCGGAAGCCGTTCTCCGCCGCGAAGTCGGCGATCGGCGAGTCGATGGACTGGAGCACGACGACGCTCGGGAACATCTGGGCGGCGTACCTGATCGCGTATGCGATCGGTCAGTTCCTCGCCGCGCAGATGGGCACGGCGCTCGGCCCGCGCAAGAACGTGCTGATCGGCATGGCGCTCTCCACCTGCGTCACGATCGCGATGGGCATCACGGTGACGCCGATGGTGATGGCGGGCCTCGTGTTCATCAACGGCATCGCACAGGCAACGGGTTGGTCCGGAAACGTCGGCACGATGGCGGGCTGGTTCCACAAGCACGAGCGCGGCCGCGTGATGGGCGCGTGGTCGACGAACTTCACCGTCGGCGCGCTCACCTCGGGCTGGGTGATGGCCGCGGTGCTCGATGTCTACACCTGGGAATCGACGTTCTTCGTCGGTGCCGGCGTACTCGCCGTGGTGTGGCTGCAGTATCTGCTGTTCCAGCGCAACAAGCCGGAGGACGTCGGCCTGCCGCCGGTCGACGACCCGGTCACCTCCGTCGATGAAGCGCGCAGCGCAGATCCGCCGGTGAAGGGGTGGGCCGCGATCTCGCCCGAATCGAAGATCAACCTCTTCCTGGTCAGCGGCTTCTACTTCTTCGCGAAGTTCATCCGCTACGCGGTGTGGTCGTGGGCACCGTTCTTCCTGATCCGCAACTACGGCCTGTCCGACGGCAAGGCGAACCTCTACG
>JACCRC010000226.1 GCA_013813765.1 Deltaproteobacteria bacterium
ACACGTCGAAGCCGCCCAGCTCGGAGAGGTTGCGGTACTCGACGAAACCCGCGTCGGTCTCGGGGCCATCGGGGATCACGAGCTCGCCGAGCATGCGCGCGATGCTGATCCGCGTCGACTGCTTCGCCGGAAGCGCGGCGAGCAGTTGCGCGAGCTGCACGGGCGCGACCCGCCGGATCGCATCCTGATCGGTGTGCCGTGCAGGAAGCGACGGCTCCTTGCGCTGCAGTTCGCCCGCCCACAGCCCCACGAGCCATGTGTGATACAGGTCGCGCACGTCCTCCGGCGGGACGCGCAGCGCGATCACGATCTCCGAGAGCGAGTGACGCTGCTCCAGCCGCTCGAAGACGAGCGCCGCGAGCTCGCCCTTCGGCATCTCCGCCGCGCGCACCACGGCCTGCTGCGCATTGCGAGGCGACCGCTGCTCCGCTTCCAGCTCCCTCGCGAGACGCTCGACGTCGGATGCCTTGAAGCGACGCACGCTTTTGTCGTCGATCGACGGGTGCAGTCGCGTGCCTTCGAGACGACGCACGGTGGAGATGCTGACACCCAGACGCTTCGCAACGTCATCGCGCGTGAGCGCTGCCATTCTCAGCGCGTCATCGCCCTGCTTCCTCGACAAACGGGGCGACACGTCGGGCTTCGGCATCCGAACTTGATAGCGCAACCCTCTGATCTTCATCCGCCGGGGAATCGTCCGAAGTCCGGACCATGTTCCGTGCTCGTCGCAACAAGTCGCGAGGGTGTAGCAAATTGCGGCACGCGGCCAAGTTCGGCGGAAGCGACGCATTCGTCGTAGTTCGTATAAGGTCGTGGCTCTTTCGAACCGGAGAGGGGCATGGATCAACTGTTTCGATTCCTTCAACTGAGACCCGCAGCACTGCCGGCTGCCGATGACGTCATCGCGTTGACAGCTTCCTTCCTGCATGAGGACGACCGTCGATCCACCGCCGTCCGTAAGGCCGCCGAGTTCGCTAACGAGCAGACGTTCGTGACGACGTTCGATCGCCTCGCATTCGGAAAACTCGCCGACCTAGTTGCGCGAACTCTCGCCGTAGGACCGAAGCCAAAGAGCGAGCTACTGGCGCTCATTTTGAACCGCGCCGGTCGATCAGCCGATGAGGTCGTCGCAGACGAGGCATTCGCCCGTGAGCACCGAGCGATAGCCGACTCGCTCGTCGCGATGAAGCTCTTATCGGGGTCGAGGGGCAGCGATGCCGCTGGGCTGGCCTGGCTCGCGCGGGGATACGACGCTATCCGTTCGGCTGCCGAGGGTCGCGACCCGATCGTATTGAGAACGCTACTCGTGGACCAGAAGCTGATGCCGGCTCCCTCATCCGCAAGCGTGGATCGACCACGTAGCGATCGCAATCCGTCCGAAGCCCCAGCACCCGAAACGCCCGACGAGACGTGGGAAGACACCGGCAGGATGTCTCGCGCTATCGATGCGCTCACCAATCTCGCGGGGACGAGCTTCCGCGCCGAACGCTACGACTCAACGAGTCCGCGCGAGGTCGTCGACACCGAAGCAGGACGCACGACGCGCCTCATGCAACCTGCGCCGACAGAGTCCCCGCGTGCCTGGATGCTAACCACCGACGCGGTGACATCGCTCCCGACGGAGGTGCGCGAAACATTGACTGCCATGGACCTCGATCCGCTCGCAGAGCCCTTGCCCGTCCTTCTCCGTGAGCTCTACGCCAAGGGCGACCGACGCGGCGTGCCCGAAAGGAGGCCCAGGGCCACGGCCCCGGAGCCGGTCTACGTCGTGGGCAGCCAAGTAACGACACTCGATGTGGCTGACTACATCGGTCTTCCGGCCACCGCGGTGCCGACCAGCTTCGGTCATCTTCGTCCGGTGGGCATCGGCGAACTGCTGGTGGTCAAGCAGCACATCGCACGATACGAGGGCGGCGAGCTTGCCCACATCGAGAACGTGATGAAGACCGAGGCCATCACCCGGGAAACCCGTCGTCTCGATCGCACAGAAACGACGATCATCGTACAAACCGAGAAGACGAAGGAAGAGCAGCGCGACACTCAGACAACTGATCGTTTCTCGCTGAAGCGGGAGGTCGAGGATACGCTCAAGTCTGATACGCAGTTCAAGGCCGGATCGACCGTCAACGCCAAGTTCGGTCCATTCGTCGAAGTGGGAGCGAATGCCGAGTTCGGCACCAACACGTCGGCCGAATCGTCGACGAGACAGGCGACCGAGTTCAGCAAGGACGTCGTCGACCGAACGGTCTCGAAGATCATCGAGCACGTGCTCGAGAACCGTACGGTCACCACCCTCCACGAATTCGAGGAGAAATACGCACACGCCTTCAACAACACGGATGGCGGAGGCCACGTAAGTGGCATGTATCAGTGGGTCGACAAGATTCTCGAGGCACAGGTATACCGCTACGGGCGCCGGCTTCTATTCGACGTGACGGTGCCTGAACCCGCCACCGAATACATTCTGGCGCAGGCGGGTGATACTCACGGCGCACCGAACCTCGTAAAGCCGCCACCCTTCACGCTCACTGCAGAACAGCTCACTGAAAGCAACTACACGAAATGGGCGAGGCTGTACGACGTGGTGGGCCTGGAACCAGCGCCGGTACCGACGAAGACGATCTCGGTAGCGATCGACGCTTCGGTACCTCAACCGCCACACTCGAGCTCGAAATCACAGACCGTCCAGATCGAGGATGGCTATCAGGCCGTCTATGCACTGCTGCGTAAGGATGCAGTCCACTACGTAGGCGCGCACTGGCGCATCCTCGTCGGGGCTACCTTTTACGACGCGTTGAACTCCGACGGATATCGCTCCATGGCGAATGAGATCGGCTCCTTCGCTGTCGCATGGGACGCATACAACATCGAGCTCCTCTCGGCGACACTGGAGATTTTCTGCACGCGAACCGCGCGCGCATTCGCTGCGTGGCAACTGAAGATGCACGCAGCGATTGTGCAAGGCTACCTGGCGAAGCTGCAGGCCTACGAGAACAGCCTCGCACAAGCGCGCGCACAGACCGGCGCGCAGATTGCCGGTCGCAATCCAGCTTTCAACCTGCGCGTTACGACCACCGAATTAAGAAAGCAGTGCATCACATTGCTGACAGCACAGCACTTCGACGGTTTCGGCGCCCTCGAGTACACGTCCGACGGGCATGCGCAGCCAAGGCTGGAGGCAACGAACGCGCAGATGGCATATGTGAGGTTCTTCGAACAAGCGTTCGAATGGGAGCACATCGTCTACTTCTTTTATCCGTATTTTTGGGGCTGGAAGCCTGCCTGGAAGAACCGCCTGCTCTTGGATGACGTCGACCCTGCGTTTTCCGACTTCTTGCGCGCGGGCGCGGCGCGCGTCGTCTTCCCGGTACGTCCCGGTTTCGAAGCTGCCGTGATTCATTTCCTCGAGACAGGCGAGATCTGGAACGGTGGGCCGCCTCCCGACATTTCTAGTCCGCTGTATGTACCGATCGTCCGCGAGATTCAGGAAGCTACAGGTGCTCCGGGCGACGAACAACCGGTTGGTGCCCCATGGGAGGTGCGTCTACCGACGACGCTCGTACGTCTACGCGCGAACGACGATCTACCCGCGTGGCAACGGGTTGGCGAGACCTGGGAACCTACCAACTAGTCCGCGGGCACCAGGACGAATGCGATGATCGAGTCGAACGTCCGCGAGAACCAAGTGCGACTCTACGCGTTGGCCGATCCAGCGCTCTTCGCTGATGAACGCGATGCAATCGAGAGGGCCGTGCTTGGCGCGCTGAAGGTAGCCCCATCGGATCGCCATCGCGTCGATATCTCTCGCAGCAGCGGATGGATGAGCTACAGCGCGCACGGGGAGCTCTGGGACCGTCCAACCGCTCCTGCACTTCCAACGAAGGAGGTTGCTCTCAAGACCGCCGAGGACCTGCTCATCACGCTCGAACAAGCGTGCTCCGATGCGAGTTCGAAGTGGCCTGATGCACTCAGGGGGATGTCACTGTTCCCGCCAGTCTCGCTGGTACGCCGTGCTGGCATTCATGCAGTAGCCCGCGTTGATGGCTCAGCATGGGATCACTGGTTGTATCGCGCTCAGCCCCAACTCTTGCTGGACGAGGGAGCGAAGACTCGGATCGGCGTCTTCGGGTCTCAAGTCGAGATCAGAATCGGCCATGGAGGGCGGCCGATCACCATCCGATCGCGATGGCGCCCTTTGTCCGGCGAGCGTGAATTGACGCAACTGTCGGCTTTTCATCCTCCTGGGCCGGAGGGCAAACACGACTCCCACGCAGATGCTGAACCGTTCTTGAATTTCGTGCTCGAAGGCGACGGTGTGCCGCAGTACTATCTTGCGCCTTACTACTGTCGCAGCGAGCACAGCGGCGTGCAGATCGTGAGCGCATCGCCGTTCTCGCTGACCGTCGAGATGGCGCGGACTGCTCAGGGCGCATCGCGCATGACAGTGTCGGCGTTCGCCCGGGGCGGTAGCGGCGACTACATGTACAACTGGGGCGTGTACTCACCAGTGCGGGTTGAGGAAGGCATCCGCGAGCTAGGCTCGGGGACGCAACGCACGCTCGACAGCGCATCGGGTAAAGTAGTATCGACGTCGATCGACATCGACAACGGTCACTGGATTGTGATGCTCAATGTCAAAGACCGGGCGACGGGAGCATTCAAGCACGAGCAGCGACAGATGTTTTCCAGTCCTCTCGGTTCAGGACGGGGTAAATGAAGCACGAGAGCAAGACCACGGGATGGAGCTTCGATTGTCCGCTCAACCCAGGTGGGACTCCCCCTCCGGGCGGGATCGTCCTCAAGAACGTGCGGCATGACGGCCACAACTTCGCCAAGGATATACGCGTCATCGCCCTATGGCTCGAGATCGAGCGGCGGGACGCGAGCGGACGCGCAACCACCAGCTTCAAGAGGGTTCGCGTTCTCGACTCGAGCAACTACTTCACGGTCTCCACCGTGCGGACCCTCGAGCCCAAGGAGATCGTCCAACAGTCGCCAGCGAGTCCTGGCGGTGCGCGCCCCACCAAGAAGGTCTTCAAGTATCTGAAGGAGGTCGACTCGGCACTGTACTATGACAAGTATTTCAGTGACGTACAACGCAACCACATCGCATACGGAGTTGCCGCCACGTATGACGCTCCCGACCTGATGGCAAAGCTCGCAGTCGAAAATTGCGACCAGGCTGGCATCTCGATCGAGCAGATCTTTCTGTTTTCACAATACTCGAGCCATCCGAAACACGAGCCGAGCGGTGCATTGCCCGCCGCGCGCTTTCACCCGTTCGTCCATTACAAGTTCATCGGCAACCAGGCATTCGACCCAAAGCGCGCCCACACGCGGGTGAAGAGCATCCGGTTTGACTATCGCCTGCACTTGACGATCGATCGGCACCACGACGTCGCGATGAATGCCGCGTTGAAACCTCTGCAGAACCAGGCGGGGTTATTTGCCGACCGCGACTCCGCGTTGCATGCCGTCTACAAAGGCGGGATCTGGTACAAGCAACGCGAAGGCATTTCGGAAGGCGCCTTCGAGGCCGTCGAAAAGCCGCTACTCTTTGAGGTGTGGGCGTTCGGACTGGTGAAGGGATTCCCACGAAGTCTGTATGCCGTTCCAGATCCAGACGACGAGCCTGGAATGGACCTGCGATGCTGGGACAATGTGCATTGGTGGGGTGCCCGTGGCGGGGAGCTGCCCTCAGCCCCCGGAGCCTTTCATGCCGCACACATACATTGGCGCTGGGGAAGTGCTTCGCACCTGGCGGCATCGGGCCCTCCGTTCGAGCCGGACACATGGCCTTCTGACTTGGCGTCGAAGAAGACCGGTGGCGCCATCTTCGATTTCTCGCCGCTTGTCGACCCGTCGATCTTCTCCCAGACCATCCGTGTCGCGATCGTGGTGAATTCGCCGCAACTCGATCCCGATCTCAAGCGTCCAGAGGACCTCACTGAAGACGACTGGAAAAGCTTGTTTCACCCTGCACGGCGACCGCGGCCGTTTCCATACGGCGAGGGCGAGGACATCGTCCTGTGGTACTCGACCGAAGTTCTTCAACAGGTAGCCGGCTACGCTGTCAATCTGGACCTCGGCCCCCGCGACGTCTCGCTAGCGTCCCGCGACGTCACGCATCTGTATCGTGCGGACAGGCAAGGAACGGTCTTTCTTCATGGAATTTTCTTCGCTCACGACGCGGAGCCAGACCCAAGCTACGTTACCAACTTTTCGCTCGGTTCGAACGAGAAGGCCTATTGGCCCCGTAGTGCGGTGGAGGTTGCGACGTCGCAACGTTGGTTTAGACCCGCAGAGTGATCGTCGGCAACCGAACCGGACCTCGGAACACGGACACGCACGAACCCATCACTATGAGCACCGCTATGCCGGCAATGGCGAGAAGCCGATGGATCTTGTTCGTGACCTCGTTGTGCTTCGGCGTCTCCACCGCTTGTTCGTCGAATCCCGCACGGCGACAGCAGGTGCCGATCACAAATACTGCCCTCCCTCCCCGCGAGTCGTTCCCTGAGGTACTGAACTTGCGCGGCACGAGCTTGGATCTGCCATTCGACGGCGCAGTCATCGTTGCCGGACCCAGTTCGATCGTTAGGCGTTTCGCTTTCCGTGATCAAGAACGGCGAATCAACGTCGGCGAGAAGGAGCCGGTGCCTGGGCTTCACGCGTTGAAACCGTATAGGCATGGTGATGTAGAGTTTCTATACTCAGAGGACGATGGCGATACAGGTTGGCGTGTCCTCGCCAAAATCCACTACAGCTCGACCACATCCCCGCCGCGGATCGTCGGTCCCAAGGTTCGCTCTATCAAATCGTGCCGCGGGCGAGTGACTGCGGACCTCGAAGGAATGCCCCAGGAACGAGTCATCGCAGTGGTCCTCGATCGCGTGATGCCGGGAGTCACGATTGGCGGCATCGCATGGAATTACCCGCCTGCGGTTCCACGCGCTGAGTTCACGACCGATGCCATCAGCCCCGGTGACAGTGCCGCCCTAGCATGGATCGACGCGGATGGACGATTCTCGGAGAGCTCGGGACCGATCGTCGTGAGCCCGTGCGAATAGCAAACGGCCGATGACGGCGTTCCTTCCCGCTCGGATCGCATCTTGATCGGTATGCCGCGCCGGCAGCGCGGGCCCCCTGCGCTGCAACTCGCCGCTCCGCAGGACCACGAGCCACGACTGGTACAGCTCGCGTACATCCTCGGGCGGAGCGCCCAGCGCGATCACGATCTCCGACAGCCTGTTTCTTCGACGAACCCGGCGACACGCCGGGCTTCGGCGCCCGAAATGGATAACCTAACCCTCTGATCTTGGACCGCCCGCGAAAGTCGCGAGAAATCAGCGGCCATGTCAAAGACAGGCCTTAAGCGTGCCAGCTGGCATCCATGACCGAAGCCGCGACAGGCCTCGACACTCGCGCCGGCAACCCTCTGACACGCGCGCTCGTTCTACACCGGTTGTACCCAGCGCATTCCTCAACGATCACGCCTCCGACGACGACTCGTCCCTCGTTCTCCCGTTACGTGCCGTCGAGGATCGAACGATTTCAAACGCTTCGATCGTCGCGGGGAACTACTTCTTCGAGTGGTGCGTGTGGATCGGGTATGCGGTGTACGGAATCGCGTTCGGAGCGTGGGGCCTGCTCGCGCTCGTGCCGCAGGCGATCATCGTCGCGAGCATCTTCGGCGTCACGGGCATTCCACCGACGGAAACTCAGGCGATTCGATCGAAGGGTGATGCGTATCGCGCGTACCAGAAACGCGTGACCCGGTTCGTGCCGATGCCGCCGAAGCCCGCCTGATCCGAGGCGATCTGCTCTGCAGACCGGCCATCGCTGCCGACCCGGCACCACGGATCGAGTCGACACTTGGTCCGGACGCCGATCGGTCGCGGTAGCATTGGGTGTGGCTTGCACCTGTTCGCCGGGGTCGATGACGGTCACGCCGAGCGGCGGCTCGCTCGTGCACACGTGCAACACCTGCGGCGCGTCGGTGATCGAGCTGTCCGGGAATCTGCCGGCGTTCACGCGCGACGAGACATCGTACGAGGTGTCGATCGAGCTGACGCCAGCGATCCTCAAGACGCACCTCGCGCTGCTCAAGGCGAAGTCCGGCCAGCCGACGCCGAGGCTGCTCGAGCTCGCGCGCGGTAACCAGCGGCTCGTGCTGATGACGGGACGCGCCGGGCACCTTCACTACCAGCTGCGCGAGCTGGTGAACGCCGGTTGTCCGATCCGCGTTTCGCCGCCGTATCCGCACGAGTTCGTGTGAACCGCTCGCCGTATGCCGCCGCCGCGAACTGCGGGCAGCGTAGCGCGATGCAGGTTCGGGAGGCACGTAAGCGCTACTTCGCGGAGAACGGGTTCTCGGCGGCGACGTACACGGATCCGCACCGCCCGTCGGCGACCGCGCTTCGGACACATCTCGGACTAACTGCAGGTGACCGACATGCGGCCGAACTGACCGAGCCATCACCCCCCGGTCGGGATCATTGAACGGCGGTTGGCCGCGCTGCGCACGGCAGGCTGGCCGTCGACCGCCTAGCATCGATGTCGCTCCCTCGAGCTACGTCAGGAAAGCTTCAGCAGCATGGCCGCGAGCTCGCTCGCCGTCGGCCGCTTGTTCGGATCCGCATCCAGGCCGCTCGCGAGGATCGCGCCGAATGCCGCGGAGCCCATATACGGCAGCGGCTGCTTCGCCGCGATGCGCTGCACGATCTCCGGCAGCTGCGAGCCGAACGGGTGCTTGCCCGTGACGGCATGAAACAGCGACGCGCAGAGGGCGAAGACGTCGCCTGACTCGTCGCTTCCGCGGCCGAGCACGAGCGCCTCGTAGCCCGAGTACGGCAGCTTGTAGCTGGTGGGCCCGCCGGACCGGAGGTCGACGCTCGCGACGAATTGCCGCGACCGCGGCGTCAGCTGCGTGAAGCGCAGGTCGTCGTCGACGTAGATGACCTCGGGCGCGAGTCCGTGCAGGGGCCTGGCGACCTCGTGAAACGCCTCGAGGATCGGGGCGACCTCGATGCCACAGCGGATCGCCGACGCCTCCGGCAGCGGAGCGCGGTCGAGAATGGAGCGACCAGCGGGCTCGACTTCGACAAGCTCGTCGCGAAACCCTTGGCCCGACTCCGGATCGGCGGCGCCGATGTGCAAGAGCCGCGCGATGCCCGGGTGATCGAAGCGCAGGCGCTCGACGAGCTCGTCGTAGCTGTCGGAGTGGCGCATCGTCAGCGTCGCGAGCACTGCTTTCCCGCCGCGCGTGAAGCCGCGGTAGACGACATCGGCGAACCCGGAGCGCAGGAGCGTGCGGGTCGTCGCGAGACCGTGCGCGACGCGCAGCGACGAGCTGTCGCTTTGCTCAGGGGGGCGCGTGTACCAACCGATCTCGTCGGCGGTCAGGCGGGGGATGTTCTTGCTGCTCGGCAGCGCGGCGAGATCGACGGACGGTACGCGGAAACCGTTCGAACGTGCATGACGGAGGAAGTGACGCGGCAGGCGCACGTGGTGGTCACGCACCTGGGCCGCGAGCTGCACAGGCCAGAGGTACAAGCCATCGGTCAGGACATCGGCCGGACCGAGTACGTCGCCGGCCATGTTCGTCGCGAGCGTATCGCCCGCGCGATAGAGGCGGCCGGAACCGAGGTACGCCACGATGGCAGCTTCGTCGGCGGCCGCTCGATCACGCCGCGCTTGGTCGAGCGAGACGCTCGTGTCGTGACCGTACGACAGATCGCTGAAGAAGCCGACCTCGCGTAGCTGGCGCGTCCATTCCAGGTCCGTCGAACGAATGCGCTCGGCGTAGTGCGACGCGACGCCGTTCACGCGCAACTCCTCGGTCACGTCGCGCTCGCCACCCCAGCCGGTGCGAACCCGCAGGTCGTAGTCGCTGGCCAGCCACGTCAAGAAGTCGATCGCGCTGCGCAGCGACTGGGTGCCCCCTTCGTTCACGACGAGAATCTCGTGTGGTGCGATGCGAACGAACGTGCCGCTCGAGGTCTTGCCGGCGATCACGTCCGCGTACTGCAGATCTGCGTAGGTCGGAGAGTTTGCGATCTCGTAGGTGTTCTCGGCGAGTTCGAACGCGTCCGGGCGCGCGTCCAGCCAGTCGCGGACTCGCTGGACGTCGAACGTACCGTCGGATGGTGCAAGGTAGAGGTTCTCGGTCATGGGCGAGTCAGCTCGTGGTGGACCGCTTCCATCGCCGCATTGTCGAACGCTTTGTGCTGCTTATCGTTCGTGAATGGATTCGCGAGTTCGCCATCGTGCGTGCGCGGTGCCGCGCGGCCAGTGTCGTCGAGCTTGAGTGCGACGCCGTTCGAGCCACCGGCGCTGTCGGGAATCGCGGGGTTCTTCTTCACTTCGATGCTGAAGCTGGGAACGTTCGGGCGATGGTCGTCGCCGAGCGGTTTGTACCGCACGACCGTTCCGTCGGGGTACTCCCAGCGATGCATCGTTTGTTTCACTGGGGAGCCAGCCGGCATGCCCGTCGTCGGGGCTGCGATATTGGCCGTGCTGGGCGTCGCTCCGTGTGATGTCACCTCGGTGGCCATCGTCTTCAGGAAGGCTGCCTCGCTCCGCGGCAGTGTCGAGATCAATGCACGACCACGCATGCCCACGGTGCCCGCTTTGTAGTTCCCGACCGCTGCTTGCGCAGGGGCGTCGACCGTTCCGAACGCTGTGTTATTCGCGATCGCGTCGCGCGCCTGAGCTGCCGCGTAGTCGAGCGCGGCCTTTTCGCCGAGCTCCATGACCTTCTTGTTCGCGTGCGCGGTTGCCGCCTTCAGCGCCGCGTCGTGCGAATCGCCGTTCTTGATCGCCGCCGCATATGTGTCCTCGAACTCTTTGCGGACCTGGGCCTGGACGCGGTCCGCCATCGCGTCCTTGGTGACCGCATCGGGGATCTCGAACTTGTCGAGCTTGGGCTTCACGCCGCCGGCGGCGCTTCGCGACCGGCCAACAACGTCGCCCGGCATGTCGGCGCGCGTATTGCTCGAGAACACCGGTTTGCCATTCGCATCGAACTTCACTCGCGCGCTCGGGTCGGCGTCGAGCTCGTGCTTGATGAGCACCATGTCCTCGGCGACGCGATTCGGCTCGGTCTTGATACGCTCGAGCATGTTCGGGAAGCCCTCGGTGATGCGGCCGCCTGGTCTCGCGTGCTCGATGATGCCCTCGAGCGACTGCGCGCGCCTCTCGGTCAAGCCGCCGAGCGCGGTGTGCAACCCCGTATCCTCGAGGTTGATCTTCATGCCGAGGAGCTTGCCGACGGCATCGGCGCTGACGTGGCCGATGTTCGTGTGGCTACCCGTCTGCATCGTCTGCGGCATCGCCGAGTGCACGGGATGGTCGGCGGGAACCGGCGTGACCCACTGCGCTTCGGGATGCACCGTCGGCAGGTCCGCTTTGAAGCCCGGCTCGTCGAGACGTTTCTGGTACAGCGTGATCTCGCCGAGCCGCTCGTTGCCGGCCCAGACCTCGAGCTTGGCCTTCCACACGATCATCGACGAGCCCGGCGCATTGAGCGCGTGCGGCTCCGACTTCGCGATCACGAACTCGACGACGTCGTAGTTGTGACCCGGGACCGGATTGCCGATCTTGCCCTTGCCGAGCGACACGTACGGCGTGTGGAGGCGATGCCCCCCACGGCCATTTAGCGCGACGAAACGCAGGTCTCCCGTACTCGGCATGAGATGGATCAGATCCATCATGTCGAAGCTGGCGAGGTCGTGAATGTTGACGGTGCCGTCGCCCTTCGCGCCCGAGATCAAGCGCGGCTGGCCGGTGACGGGATCGTAGAGCGGGTGGCTGTGCGCGATGTCCTTGACGCCAGGGATGTCGGCCCAGTTGACCTCGCCCTTGTCGCCCTTGATCAGCACGATCTCGCCGTCGGACTCGCGACGCCCCAGCGCCCATTCGCTCTTGCGCGAGTCGAAGCCGGGCGGCGGCTCGATGCCGACGGCGCGCAGGGCCTCGGCTTCGCCGTTGACGAGCTTACGCAGCATCTGATGACCGACCGCTTCCGAATGAACGGAGCCGACCACGGTCGTCACGTCGCGCGTCAGCTCGGGGGGCAACTTGCCGACGTTGCCTGCCGCCATCTTGCCGTCGGCGAGCAGCCACCTCTTCGTCAGCGGGTCGTACTCGAAGCCCGCCTTGTACATCGCCTCGAAGTCGCTGCGACTCATCGTCGGCTCGTCGCCGAGGCGAGACTGCGTCCGGCTCTTGTCGCCCGCCTGTTCGTGGAGATGCTGGTCGTAGGCGCGATCGGCCTCGCTCTTCGGGCGCACCGTCGGATGCGGGTCGACGCCCTCGCCCGGCTTCGGTGCGAGCGGCGCACTGTCCGGTAGGCTCGCCGGCTTGAAGCCGTGCTTCTCAGCGACGTGCATCGCCCCCTGCGGATCGCGCGCGTAGTAGTCGCGCAGGCGCTGACGCTGGGTTGCAGCGACCGCAACGTCCGGGTGCAGGACCGCGGTCTCGATCCAGTCCTCGAACCGCTTCGCTTCGGCCGCAGGCACCGGCGGCGCGTTACGTTCGCCGACGTTGCCGAGCTTCTCTTTGACCTTGACGATGCTGCCGTCGGCGCCTTTGAACTCGAGCGAGCGCGTTCCCGTGACCTGATCGGTGTGGACGCCGATGAGCGTGTCGCCTCCTTGCTTGTGCGTTGCGAGGATCGCGTCGAACGCCTTCGCGTCGGCGCGGTAAAGGTTTGGCCCGACCTCCTCGAGGCTGATCATCGCCTGCGCCTGCAGGGTCTCGGGGTCCTGCACGTGCTCGCCCATCGACTTCAGGTCCTTGAGCTTCGCCTCGCTGATCTTGCCGGGGTTCTTCTCGGCAAGCTCGATCAGCTTGTCGCGGGTCTCGCGCACGTTCTCGTAGAACGCCTTCTCGCCCTGGATGAGTTGCTCGCTGAGCGCCTTGCGCGTTGCGGGGTCGGTCGCCTTGTCGACGTCCCCGGCGAGCTTGATCAACTCCTTTTGCTGGGTCTCGAGCGCGTCGATGTCGATCGAGTTCTTGCGACCGAGCTGACGCAGCGGCTTCATCGGATCGATCGTCACGTCGACGACGCGCTGGCCGATCTTCATTCCGACGAGCCCGGCGACGTTGTGGATGAACATCTCCTTGAGCTGTTCCTCCGTCAGCAGCTTGCCGTGGTCGATCAGGTTGGCGATCTGGCCCTGCACCATGCCGATCGCCTGCACCATGATCATCTCCTTGGTCAGGTCGCCGGCGAGCTTGCCGGCCTTCGACAGGAGCGTCGCCTTGGTCACGGCCTCGCCGGCCTCGACACCGGCGCCGGCCGCGCGGCCGATCGTGAGCGCACGGCCCAACACGGCGTACATGGCGCCGCCACCGACGAGACCGGTGATCAAGCTACCGGCGGTGGGGTCGACATCGAGGATGATCTTGCTGAGCACGGCGCTGACGCCGGTCTCGACCACGGCAGCGCCGACCGACGCGGCGACCACGCCGCCGCCGGCCGCCAGGTACGCACCGAAGTACCACTGGCCGAGGCCCATCGCGACGACGGCGATCGCGATGCCGACGATGATCTTCGTCCACTTCTTCTGCTTCGCGGTGTCCTTGAGGTGCTCCTTCACCTTCTCGAAGTGCTTCTTGAGCTCGTCGCCCTCGACGAGGTCCTTGAACGCCTTCTTGGCGGCGTCCTTCTTCGTCTGGTCCTTCTCCTTCACCGCCGCGCGATACGGCTCGAGAATGTCCTTGTTGAACTTCTTGTAGATGCGATCGTTTTCGAGCTGGATCGCGTTGCCGACGACCTCGAGGAGGCCGTCCTTCCAGAAGTCCTCGCTGCCCTCGATGCCGCTCCACATCGCATCGAGTGCCTCGAGGTTCGACAGCACCGCGACCTCGAACGAGTAGTCGCCGGCGCTCTCCTGCGTCTTGGCGAGATTCTTCTCGGCCGTCACCGGATCGACCTCGAGATCGACGCGCGCACGAGACAGATCCATCAGCAGAGCCCCGTTCCAGGACTCCATTGTGCGCGGATCGACATCCGCGCCACCCTTCCGCTTGTCGTCAGGCGTGTCGTACGAACCCTGCAGCGTCGGACGGGTCTCGTGCAGGCTCTGCTCGAGCACCGCCACGCGGATCATCTTGGTCTGGTACTCGGCCTCCTCGATGCGGGGGATCGCGAGCTCCGGGAACGCGAGCGCCGCCACCGCACTGGCGAACGCCTCGCCCGCTTGCTTCAGCGGCTCCTTCGCGAAGTCGGGAAGATTCGCGATCGATGCGCCGGCGTCGACATTGTTCTTCGAGACGCCGCCGTAGAGTGCGAGGTGGGCGGCCGCATCGCCGGCGCCCTTCGAGATGCGCTTCATCGCCTTCGCTTGTGCGTTGACGAGGGCGTACTCCCCCTCGGGATCCGACCAGCACATGTCGACGGACTCGCGCTTCTTCTTGTGGAGCTCGGCGAGGAACTTGTCGAGCGTCTCGGTGTTGATGCCGAGGGCGAGGAACGCGGTCTTCGTCGCCGGGATCAGGTCGATGCAGTCGGTCGCGCGCTCGTACACGTTTGCCTGGTCGTGCTTGCCCGCGTCGGCGCCGACCTTCGCGCGCTGCTTCGAGAGCTTCTCGCCACCCTGTGCCTCGGCGAGCTCGAGAGCCGGATCAACATCCTTGTCGACCGGATAGACCTTCGCCGCAGCAGGCAGCGCCGGAAGCGGCGGCTCTGAACCCGGCGGGAGACCACCGTCAAGGGGAGTGCCGTCGTCGACAAAGTTGGCCTTGCGCTCGTCGCGGCGCTTCTGCTCCTCGTCGTTCTCGTGTTGCGCCTTGTCGATCGCGCCCTGGTTGGCGACCTTTGGATTCGGGTGATGCGCAGCTGCGAGATCCTCGAGCTCCCTGCGCTTGTCGGGGAGGAACGCCTGAACATCGCTGGCGCGGAAGCCGAACAGCGGTGCCATCGGCGAGAGCCGGTACGCCTGGTCCTCGTTTCCGAACAGCACCTTCGCAACTTCCTGCGCGGTCGCGTCCGCGGGTTCGGCCTCGACCCAGTGCCACAGGTTGCGTTCCCACGGGAAGCGGACCTTGATCGGCTCCGTGCGAGGGCCGCGCACCTCGCCGGCGGCGATGTCCACCAGGCCGGGGTGCCGCTGCATGAACTTCTCGATGTCGACCTTGACGCCCTGCGAGGTCAGGCCGATCGCGACGACGCGGTCCATCGGGTGCGAGACCACCAGATCGCTGGCGGCAGGCCATGCGTCCTGTCCCCACGAGTCCTTGCCCTGCATGTCCTTGCCATGGAAGCGCGGCTTCGAGGCGTGCACGAGTCGCGGCATCATGCGGGTGAGCGACTGCTGGAGCTTGCGTACCAGCGCGTTGCCGAGCGCGGCGCCGACGGAGGAGATGTAGACGTGATGCGCAGGGCCGGTGCCGTGGGTGTCCTTCGTGCGCGCCGCGCGCGCCTTGTCGACGATCGTCTCGACGGGCTCGGGTGCGATCAGGCCGTCGATCTTCTCGCTGAACGGATTGCTCAGGGCGTTCGCGGGTGAACCGTACCCGATCATTCCCATTTCGAGGTCACCGGTGAGGAATGGCGCCATCGGATGCTTCTTCAGGACGCCGGACGCGTGGATGGTCGCGAACGCGATCACCTCGACGCTCATCATCTCCTGCAAGAACTCGCGCGCGTTGAGCTCCTGATCGACCTTCGCTCCGCTGTCGAGATGAATGCCGGCCGCGCCCTGCGTGACCGGCCCAACGGGCTTGCCGGCCTCGATGTTCTCCTTCGCCTTGTTCGCTTCTGCCTCGGCGCCGGTGTGATCGGCCGCCTTGCCGGAGCGCGCCTGCAGGACGTGCGTGATCTCGTGCGCGACGGTCGCGCGGTCCGGTGATCCGTCGGCGAACGCGACGACGTCGCCCTCCGCGGCGGCGCGACCGCCGAGATCCTTGACTGCGGCGCCTTCGCCGACGTGCGCTTCGACCCGGTCGAGCGATTCGCCGAACTGCGCCTCGAGCTCGGCCTTGAACGGCAGCGGGACGGTCGGCGTCTGTAGTTTGCCCGCGAGCGTGCTGCCGTGGCGCGACATCGCGCGCTGCTGCATCGGTGCCCACGAAGCAGCAGCCGCCGAGGCACCACCCGCGGGGGCGGCGTGGTGATCCTGGCCATGATTGTCCTGCCGCTCCTGCACGGGCGGTGCGACATCCACGTCCGCGCTTTGCGCGGCATGCTCGCTGCCCTGATGCTGGATCACGCGTCCCTCGTCGTGACGATCCGGCCCATCGCCTGGGACTCCTCGGCAGCGGCACGCGACAGCAGTGATTGATCGATCACGCCGCCGCTTGCTGCAGCCATGAACGCCGCGGTCGTCAGCGCATTGCGAATCTGCGCACCGGCGAAGCCGGGAAAGTCCTGTGCGAGGCCCGTGAAGTCGAGGCGAGCCGCGACCGGTGCGTCCTTCGGCATCAGCCGGCGCCACAGCTCGCGACGCTCGTCGACGTCTGGATGCCCGAAGCGGATGTGCGCGGCGAGGCGGCGGCGGAACGCGGGGTCGAGGCTCCCGTCCATGTTCGTCGTCAGGATCGCGACGCCGGAGAACGTCTCGATCCGCTGGAGCAAGAAGTTGACCTCGAGGTTCGCGTAGCGCTCGGTCGCCCCCTTGACCTCGGTGCGCTTCGCGAACAGCGAGTCGGCCTCGTCGAACAGCAGGATCGCGTGGCCGGTATCGGCCGCATCGAACACGCGATCGAGCTGCTTCTCCGTCTCGCCAATCCACTTCGACGTGATCTGCGCGAGGTCGATGCGGAACAGCTCGAGGCCGAGCGTCGATGCGAGCACGGACGCGAGCATCGTTTTGCCCGTGCCGGGTGGTCCGCTGAACAGCGCGGCCACGCCGCTGCCCGGCAAGTGACGCTGGAAGCCCCATGTCTCGAGCACCTGATACGCGTTGCGAACCCGCGAGACCAGCAGCTCCACCTGACGCACGAGATCCGGCGGCAGCACGATGTCGTCCCAGGTCAGGTGTGACGAGGAGCGACGCGCGAGGCCGTGCAGGCGCTCCTCGATCGTCGAGCGCACGCCCTGTGCGAGGTCGTGCTCGCGGATCCCGCCGCCGCGTGCCGCGGCACTCGCGCGCGCGGCGACCGCAGCATCGTGGATGCCTCCAGGTCCGAGCTGAAAGCGGAGTGCCGCGCGCGACACGCCATCGGCGAGCGTGCGCGCGGCATCGCCCAGCTCGCGCTGCCACAGCGCGGCGCGCATGCGCGGCCCAGGAAGCGGGACCTCGAAACGAAAGACCGGTCTCGTCACCTCGAGCGGTGGCAGCGAGGAGGTCGCTACGACAAACACCGGCTTCGTGCTCGCCTCGATGAAGCGCGCGAGCTCGCGTCGCCGTGCCGAAGCGTCGGGGCCCGCTAACTCGTCGGCCCCAGCGACGAGCGGAACCGCTTCGCAGAGCAACGCCTCGCGGCCAAGTGCGGTCAGTGCGTCACGTACCGCGGACGCGTTGCCAAGATCGAGGCGCGCGAGGTCGATCGCGACGATCGGACGATCGGCCGCCATGCGCGCGAGCGTGCGTCGACCGGTACCTCGGCGACCTTGGAGCACGATCACGCATGGCTCGCCGGCGACGAGCTCGCGCACTCGCGCACGAGCTTCGTCGAGCTCGGGGTCGACGACGGGGTCGGTCGGCGGCTCGATCAGGCGCCCGCCGGCATCCGCGAGGACAGGATCGACGGCGTCATCACCTGCAAGGAACGAGACGATGCGAGGCGCTGCGACCCAAGCTGTCTCGATCGAGATCGCGCGCGGATCGATCGGCTCGATCAGGCGATGCCGGACGAGCGGACTCGTGCCTAGCAGCTCGCGCGCGAGTCGAATGCCCTTGGAATGCTCGAGCTCGTCGAGCATCGCGAACTGCGCGACCGAGATGCCGGTCCGGCCGTAGCG
>JACCRC010000253.1 GCA_013813765.1 Deltaproteobacteria bacterium
ACGCAGGGCGGCCCAAGCGCCCGGACGCAGGATCGCGGGGGTGGGATGCGCGATGCGCAGCCCTACTTGCCGAGCGCGACGTCGAGGCGACTGGTTCCGGAGGTCACGCGTACGTTGCGATGAACGATCACCGGCGCGATGCTCTTCCTCCCCGGGGCATCGCAGCCGCCGGCACCTTCTTCGCCGGTGAATGCTCGATCTCCCTGTTCGGGGCATCGCGCGTGAGCGGGGTTTGCCTGGGCGAGTTGCCTAGGCACCTTGTCGATCGCGGGCACACGAGGCGCGTCAGGTGTGTGAGGCGGTCGGATAACGCGTGGCTCGCAACGTGCTGAGGGCCTCGGCGCGCAATCAAGCGCCCAGGAACCCTAACGCCATGTCCTTCCGATCAATGTCTGCAACGTTTGTCCTCACACTCGCGCTCGGCGCGTTCGGCTGCCTCGAAGAGGGCGCCGCGCCGGAGCTCGGCACCGTAACTTCCCAGCTGTATATCGGACAGCTCCAGGACATGGGCTACAGGTGCCACATCCGGCACGACGACTCGACGAAGGTCGACTGCACGATGTGCTACGCCGACTCGCTCTGCCTTTCGGGCTACCGCTGCACGAGCGCCGAATGCAACGCTGGCGGCGCAGAGAGCTGCATCGTGGTCAGCGACCGCTGCTTCCTCAGCGCGTACGGTGCCGGCCAGAACTACTGGTTCGAGGCTGAGGACGCCCGCCGATGGGCACCGATGGTGGTTGGCGGAAGCGTGAACGCCTCCGGCGGCGGCTACGTGACCGTCCCGGTCGGCGCCGGCGCCACCAGCAACATCCGTTACGCGCTGTCCGCGCAGGAGCACGTCCCGCTCTACGCG
The DNA here is from genome assembly GCA_013813765.1 of Deltaproteobacteria bacterium. Taxonomy (GTDB): domain Bacteria; phylum Myxococcota_A; class Polyangia; order Haliangiales; family Haliangiaceae; genus JABFXX01. The sequence goes on from JACCRC010000253.1 coordinate 854, forward strand.
TGGGCGCGCGTTCAGGTGCCGAACGCCGTCGGTCCCGGCGACACGTCGGTGAGTATGGACAACGGCATCGGTTGGAGCGTCCAGCTGCCAACCACCGGCAGCGCGTGGAAGTGGGTCCCGCTCGCCGATGCGGCGACCGGCGAGCACCGGAGCTTCGACACGACCGCAGGCGACCACCAGTTCCGGATCTACATCGAGCCGAAGGGCATCCGGATCGACCGCGTGGTGCTTGCGGACTCGCCATCGTTCGAGCCGTACAGCGAGATGTTCGAGGCCGAGGCGATGGGCGTCTACGGCTCGATGGTCAAGGTGATCCCGCAGGCGACCACGTGGGCGAATCCCGGCTACGTCTGGGTGCCCAATGGCGCGTCGGGCGACGGCCAGACCCAGGCCTCGATCTTCGTACCGGCGGCTGGTCAGTACTCGATGTGGGGCCGGGTCAAGGCGCCGACCTCCGCGGACAACGCATTCGGAATCAGCGCCGACTTCGGACCGCAGCTCAACTGGTCCATGCCGGTGACCGGCAATGCGTGGGCGTGGCACCAGGTCAAAGCCATCGGGACGACCGGGCCCAAGCTGTTCGAGCTCAGCCCGAGCTTCGCCACGATCGAGTTCTTCCGCCGCGACGATGGGACGAAGCTCGATCGCTACCTCGTCACCAACGACCCGGGCTTCCTCCCGGCGAACGCGCCGCTCGTGACGGTCGCGCCCTGAGCATCAGCGCGCGCTGTCGCGAGGCACCCAGGCCGCGACCTGCGCTGCGTGCCGGCGCTCTCACGAGGGTAAGTGCCAGGCGTGGGTGTTACTGCGTGTGCCATCATCGCTCGATGCCCGAGGTCTACGTGCGCGCCGTGCGATGGGTTGCGGATGACCCCCAACCCGGCATCGTCGAGTGCCGCCTCGTAGATGCCGACGGTGTCGAGCACGTGCTCATCGACAAGTCGGCGATCTTCGATGACGGCGATCGACTTCGTCCCGATGCGTCGTGCCCGATCGAGCTGAAACTCACTTGCCGCGTGGTCCGTGAGGGCGACGCGGACTTGGTGGTCGAGCTTGCTCACCACGTCGAGTCTGTTGAGGGTCAGCGCACGTTCCGCGTTCCGAGAAGCTCGATTGCGTAGCGCCTGCGGTTCGGGTTCGTGAATCGAAGGTCGATCGAAGAGCGTGGACGATCGATCCGCGCGCGCGTGCGCCGACAACAACGCGCACGGCAGCGACAACGCGGCGTAGGACGCGCTACTTGCCGAGCGCGACGTCGAGGCGACTGGTCCCGGAGGTCACGCGCACGTTGCGATGCACGATCACCGGCGCGCCGTAGCTGAGCTTGCCGTTCGCCACCGTCGGCACCGGCGGCTGGAAGATCGTGACGTCGTACGTCCCGGCGGCCAGCTCGTCGATCCGGAACCGGCCGGTGTCGTCCGTGATGGCGTAGTACGGCGAGTCGACTCCGACGACCCACGCGGCTCCGATCGTCGCATCGTCGGACTCGACGCGCGTGACGCCGGTCTTCAGCTGCAGCGCGACGCGGCCGGCTTCCTGGAGCTCGATGGAGGAGGGTGAGGTCGCGCCGGGCGTCGTGATCTTCAGGCGCGTGCGCTTCGCGTCACCGTGGATCGCGAGTTGCGCGGGGAGCGGGTTCACGACCTGGACGAGCGGGGCGAGCGCGCAGCCGCGCTTGACGATCACGCCGCCGACGAGCGAGGGGCGCTGCTCGCCGATCGCGCTCGCGAGGACGCGGCCGGTGGTGACGCGCTCGATGTAGACGAGGATGCCGGCGACGGCGCGCTCGCGGGAGATCGAGAGCGGATCGAGCGTGCCGCAGCTGGTGGTGACCTTCGGGATCGGGCCGCGCCAGGTGATCGTGCCTTCGATCGCGGCGGTGAGTCCGACTTGCTGCTGGTAGCGGGGCTGGCGGTTGACGGCGGGGTAGGGCCACGGGGGCGGGACGTAGGCGGCGTAGGTCGCGCCGCCGTAGGCGTTGTTGCCGAACATGCCGCCACCGCCGTATTGATCGCCGCCGAACTGCTCGCCGCCGCCGGCCTCGTCGTCGAACGTGCGGCGCGCCGAAGTGCGTGAGGGGAGGGACTCGGTGGCGGTCTCGTCGGAGGTGAGGAGGTTCGAGGACGCGCGCGCGAGGAGACCGTGGCCCTCGTCCTTCTCGCTGCCGGCGGCGTAGAGGGGCTGGTGCTGCGATGGCCGGCCGCAGCTGATCGTCGCGCCGGCGAGGGCGGCGGCGATCAGAAGGCGTGACGGCATGCTTCAGTGTGCATCGCCGACGGCGATCCTTCAATCAGGGGCGGAAGTAGGAGTCGAGCTGCTGGGCGACGGCCGCGAGGATGGCGCGCCCGTCGGCGATCGAGATGGAGGTCGTGTAGGAGACGCGGCCGCCGGTGCGGGCGAACGAGAGGTTCTTCACGACGCGGGCGAGCGGCTTACCGATGACCATCTGGATGGCGGTGGAATCACCGACGCGGTCGCGCACGGCCTCGGCGGCGGCGATGAACTCCGTGGCGTCCTTCTCGGCGAGGAAGCGCATGTTGCCGCGCACGAGCCAGCCCTGCTTCACGAGCTCCATCGCGAGCGAGATGCGGTCAGGCGTGGGTAGGGCCTTGACGCCGAGGCCGAAGTCGTCGTCGCCGAGCTCGACACGCTTGCCGCCGAGCGAGATCGTGAGGACGAGCGCGGGGCCGCGCGTGTCGTCGCCGGACTCCGACTCGATCTTGCGAATGTTGGAGAGCCACGGTGGGAGCTTGCCGGTCGCGACGATCGCGTCGGGATCCCCGGGCATCGGCGTGGTGAGGTTGCCGAGGTCGGCGGGCTGCGCGAGCAGGAACCAGCCCTTGAACGGAGAGAGGAACAGGCGCTTGTCGCCGCGGTACACGTTCGTGCGTTTTCCGAGCAGGCCGCCCTTCGTGGTGGTCCACGTCACGGGCGACGCGGCGGAGAGCATGTCGCGAAGGCCCGCGCGGCCGAGCTTCGTGCGCCCGACGAGCGTGGTCGCGCTGATATCCTTCGGTGACGGCGTCGAGATCACGAGCATCTCGAGCTTCTCGACGATGTTCGCTCCCTTGCCACCGAACAGGAACTGGTAGTCGGGCATCGGCTGCAGCAGGCGTTCGGTCTGCGGCGCCCACTCGGTGCCGCGCAGACGATCGAAGCGGATCAGCACCGTGAGGATGTGGCCCTGCGGAAGGTACGTCAGGAGGTTCGCGGCGGTGCCGGCGGTGGTGGGCGCGCCATCGACGGCGGGCTCGGTGGTCATGCCTGCGGAGCCGGAGCCGGTGCCCTGGGTCATCGCGATCGAAGCAGAGCCATCCCCCGAGCCGGAGCCGGAGCCGGAGCCCGAGCCGGAGCCCGAGCCTTCCGTCGCGACGAGCGTCGCGTCGTCAGTTCCCGCGTCGGTGCCGACATCGGCATCGGGCGTCTCGGCGACCACGGCGCTGCCGGATCCCGAGCCTTCGCCCGCATCCTCGACACCCGCGTCGGCCTCCGCGACCATCGGCTCTCCCGCATCGATGCCCGCATCGGGCTTGCGCTTGCGAGGGGCGTCGATCGGCGCATCGATCGGCACCGCGTCCGGCGGAGCATCGACGCCGGCGTCGATCGCGAAGCCCTCGGGTGGCGTCGGGTTGGTGCTCGCCGGATCGATCTTGTCAGGCGCAGGCGGCCCCTGGTCGGGAACCCGCGCGACCTCGGGCGGCAGCGCCTCGACCATCGGCGGTGGCGGGGCGACCTCGATGTCCACGAGCTCGGTGCGCGACAGCGGGGTGGGCTTGAACAGAACGAACGCGGCCGAGCCGAGCGCCAGGTGGGCAAGGACCGATACCACCAGCGCGCGCCGCAGCGCAGGCAGATCGCTGGGAATCAGAGGAGCTTGCACGGTTCTCGACGACGGCCCTCCAACGGCAGTAGCATTCCGAGATGGCCGAGTCCAGCGAGCGTGCCCTGACGCCCGACGAGGCCGCGTATGTCGCAGCCGCGCGCGAGAAAGCCTTCGTACTCTACGAGGGTGCGAAGACGCCGCACCGCAGCTGCGGCATCGCGCTCGCCGAGACGTTCGGCGTGCCCACGCCAGCGTATCAGGCGCTGCGGCGCGGAGGGATCACGGGGAAAGGCTCGTGCGGCGCGATCCGCGCAGGCGAGCAGGTGCTCGGCGAGCTCCTCGGCGATCCGAGCCCAACGGGTGGGGTGACGCAGGGCCTCCGTGACGCGGTGAGCTGGTACCAGCAGGCGTGGCACGCACGGATGTTCGCGGGGCAGGACAAACCGGATGTGGTTTGCGACTCGCTGGTACGTCCTCACGGGGACTTCATGGGACCCGCCCGTAAGGCGTTTTGCACCAACCTGGCCGCGGACGTTGCGGCGCTGACCGCTGAAGCGTTATGTCGGTTCGCAACCGTGCGTCCCGAGATCACGCGGCTGGAGCTTGGATGAAGCTAACGAAAGAACAGGTCGCGGCGGTCGTCACCGAGGCATCGCAGAAGATGTCCGATCCGAACTACTCGTCGGTGCTCGTCGGCGGGTTCGTGCAGACGCAGACGCCGGTCGCCCAGTTCATCAGCGCTCACGAGCGCGAGCTCGGCGGTGCGGAGTCGATCGTCGGCGTGATCTTCCACTGCGCGCTGATCGCGCAGTGCTATCAGCGCAACGGCGGCAAGATCCGCACGCTGTCGTACGAGGACCTCGACGCAGCGGCGCGCGGCGAGCCGCTGGCCCGGCTCGAGAAGGCGCAGCTCCCGATCCACGAGTTCATCAAGGCGAACGTGGAGAGCGAGGATGCGCAGAAGCTGATCGCGATGATCGCGCTCGCGATCGATGGCATGTCGTAGTGAGCGACGCGCCGCTGATCGTCCTCGGGTGCGGTTACGTCGGCACGCACGTCGCGAAGCTCGCACGCGAGGCGGGCCGAACGGTGCGCGTCGCGGCGCGCGGGACCGGCAGACTTCAGCCGCTCATTCCGCTCGGCATCGAGGTGAAGTTCGCGGACATCGCGATCCCGAAGCAGCTCACGGCGGTGTTCACGAGCCTGCACGGCGCGACGGTGCTCTATTCCGTGCCGCCGGCATCGTCGGGTCCGCCCGGCTCTGCGGTGCGCAACGCGCTGCAGGCGTCCTACGGGATCGGAGCGAACTGCTTCATCTACCTGAGCTCCAGCGGCATGTACGGGCCGTTGCCCGACGATGACACCTGGATCGACGAGGACTCGCCGCTCGCGCACGACGATCCACCGATGGCGGGCGTGCAAGTCGACGAGCAGGTGGTCTCGCAGAACCAGTTCGATCGGTTGCGCACGGTCGTGCTCCGCCTCGCGCCGGTGTACGGACCTAAGCGCGGCGTGCGCGAGCGCCTGAAGAAGGGCGACTACAAGATCCTCGACGAGGGCCAGCACGCGATCTCGCGCATCCACATCGATGACGTGGCGAAGGTCATCTTCGCGGCCGAGGACAAGGCGCCGGACCGCGCGCTCCTCCTGGTCGCCGACGACGAGCCGACCACGCAGGGCGAGTACGCGAAGTGGCTCGCAGAGCGGATGGGCGTCCCGATGCCCCCGTCGCGTTCGATGTACGAACCAGGCGCCTCACGCGTCGCTCACCGTAACCGGAAGATCCGGAATGCTCGGATGAAGGAGACGCTCGGCATCGAGCTGACCTATCCGACGTATCGGGAAGGTGAGACCGCGATCGAGGCCGCGCTCGCTCGGGAGTAGCCGGCGAGTCGTGATACGAATTCGCCATGGCGAATCCTGTTGCAACCTTCGAGACCTCGCTCGGTTCGTTCTCCGCCGAGATCTATCAGGACAAGATGCCGGTCACTGCCGGCAACTTCGTCAAGCTGGCGAAGATGGGCTTCTACGACGGGCTCCACTTCCACCGCATCATCCAGAACTTCATGATCCAGTTCGGATGTGAGTTCTCCAAGGATGCGAACAGCCCGCGCTGCGGCACCGGCAACTCGCCGCTCGGCAATGTGCAGGACGAGCACCCGCCGGCGCACAAGATCTCGAACGAACCGGGCACGCTGTCGATGGCGAACACCGGCCGCCCGAACTCGGGTGGCGCGCAGTTCTTCATCAACACCGTTCACAACGATCGCCTCGACTGGTTCTCTCCCGGTCCGTCGAAGCACCCGGTGTTTGGCAAGGTCACGACCGGCATGGACGTCGTGAAGAAGATCGAGACGACGCAGACGGACGGCAGCGACCGCCCCCGTACGCCCGTCAAGATGATCAAGGTCACCGTCACGGAGTGAGCAACCTAGCCCGCCGGGCTGTAGTCTGACGCGCGCATGCGGATCGCGCTCGTCATGATCTGCCTGTGCGGGACCGCGATCGCGATCGCGGACACGTCGCGCGTCGTGCGCGGCGTCGTCACCCACGAAGCCTCGTCGACGCCGATCGCCGGCGCGACGGTGCTCACCGATCGCGGCGAGATCGCCGTCTCCGACATCGATGGCTACTTCGCGATCTCCGTCAAAGCGGCGGATCGCGAGCTGACGGTCGCGGCGAACGGCTTCCTGACGCGGAGCGTGCGACTGCCGGCTGCGGATGCCGGCGTGCTCCGTGTGCAGCTCGTGGCGGCATCAGGTGCCGAGGTCATCGAGGTCTCGGGGAAGGCGCCCGAGGAGACCAAGCCGCTCAGCTACCAGCTCACCGCCGACGAGATCCGGTTCATTCCAGGCGCCGGCAACGACGTGCTCCGCGCGGTGCAGATGCTGCCGGGCGTGGCGCGCATCCCGTACGCGTTCGGCGGGCTCGTGCTGCGCGGACTGTCACCGCGCGATACCCAGGTGTTCCTCGACGGGGTCGAGGTCCCGCTCGCGTTTCATTTCGGCGGCGTGACGTCGTTCTACCCGGGCGGGATGCTCTCGGATCTCACGCTGACATCGGGAGGCTTCGATGCATCGTACGGCCGCGCTCAGGCCGGGCTCGTCACGCTGACGACGCGCGAGCCGCGCACCGATCGCTGGCGAATGGGCGGATCGATCGGCCTGCTCGACTCATCGGTGCAGGCGGAAGGGCCGCTGCGCAGCGGTGGTGGGGTCATCCTCGGGCTGCGTCGCAGCTACTTCGACACCGTCGTCGATCCGTTCGTCACCGACGACGTGCCGCTGCCGAGCTACTGGGACTTCCAGATCCGGACGGGCTGGGGTGATGCGAGGAAGTCGGGTCGCGTGACGCCGATGCTGTTCGCATCGATCGATCGCGTCGCGAGCAACGAGGTCAGCATCACGTCATCCTTCCTGCGCGCGGCCGCGCCGTTTCACCGCACGTGGGGCAAGACCACGCTTCACCTGGTGCCGTGGATCGGCTGGAATCAGCTGACGTTCGTCGAGTACGCGAACGAGTTCAACGAGGAGCGGTCGTTCTCCCGGCCCACGTTTCCCGGCGGCATCCGCTCCGAGGTCGTGCGTGACATACCGTGGGGACACCTTCGCGGCGGCGCGGAGCTGAGCGCCGGCTACCTCGCGCCGACGATCGTGAACATGGACGTCGAGGGCGGTGGCGACGACGAGACGATCGGTACATCGACACTGTTCTGGACGGACTTCGCGCTGTGGGGCGAGACGCGGTGGAAGCTCGCGGGCGAGAAGTTCGCGCTCAAGCCCGGGCTGCGCCTCGAGGGGTATGGACTCACCGGCGAGCTGGTCGTCGATCTGCGGCTGAACATCCACCAGCAGATCAGCGATCGCATCACGATGCGGCAGTCGATCGGCCGCTTTCACCAGCCACCCACGCCTGGCGACCTGGATCCCGAGAGCGGAAACCCGCACCTGGACAGCTCCTATGTCGATCAGATGTCGCTCGGCCTCGATGCGAAGTTGCCGAGCGAGGTGCTCGCGTCGGTGACCGGCTTCTTCAACGACGGCTCCGATCTCGGCGTGCGCACGCGCAATCCTCGTATCGGCGGCGAGACGCCGGAGCCGAACCTCGGCGGTCTCGGACCGACGCTCGAGCTGTTGCTCGAGAAGCAGCTCGGGTTCGCGATCTACCGCGAGAACGTCGGGCGCGCGCGCACCATGGGCCTCGAGGTGCTGCTCAAGCGCAACGTCGGCTCGTGGTTCGGGATGCTCGCGTACACGCTGTCACTCGCCGAGCGCGTCGACGATCCGCGGCTCGGTCAGGGCTGGCGGCCGTTCGAGCTCGACCAGCGGCACAACCTCAACATCGCGGTGTCGAAGCTCTGGACCAACTGGCGGCTGGGCGCGCGTCTGCAGTACACGTCGGGGAACCCGTACTCGCCGAGCATGTTCAACGGGATCGAGATCGTCCAGGCCCCGTGGGCCGGCAACCTGCCCGCATTCCTCTCGCTCAACCTGCGCGCGGATCGCCGGTGGCATCGCTGCTGGGGCGACATCAACTTCTACATCGATATCCAGAACGCGACGAATCGCGCCAACGTCGAGGGGCGCGACTTCAGCTTCGAGCGGCTGGCCGACGAGGACATCCCAGGCTTGCCGATCGTTCCGTTCATCGGCGTCGAGTTTCTTCCGCTGCTCTAGCTCACGCCTCGCCCATCCGCCCGACCTTGCGCAGCTCGTCCAGCTGCTGACGCAGCTGCAGCTCCTCGAGGTACTCCTTCATGCCGGGGCGAGACTCGACGTACGCGGACCACGCACCCTTCATGAACGACTCCACGTCCAGACCGTGCTCGACGCAAAGTCCCGCGGCCTCAGCGAGAAGATCTCCGACCTCGGTGTGCCATGGCTTCTCGTGGCGCTTGTGCTGCACGGTTTTACTCCTACGGACGTAGCAGAAGCATAGAGCGTGCCGTCAGGCGGTCTTCTGCAAGCAGCGGAGCAGCTCCGCAACACCCCATGCCTGCGCCACGCATCCGCCGGGCGTGTAGGGAGACTCCGCATCGAAAACTTCGCTGATCTGCCCGATGCAGTTCTCACCCAGATGCGTGACGAGCCCGTCGAGCGCACGCCGAGCGCCAGCGACATCGTCGGGACGAGCCTTCAGCAGCGCATCGACGTACGGACCGATCAGCCAGCTCCACACGGTGCCCTGGTGATACGCGGCGTCACGCGTCAGCAGATCGCCATGATAGTTCCGCTTGTAGTCGGCATGGCTTGGCGAGAGCGAACGCAGACCGACCGGCGTGAGTAGCTCGCGCTCGACGGTGTCGACGACCGCGGACCAGTGCTCGGGTGCGAGCACCGGATTTGGCAGCGCGATCGCGAACAGCTGGTTCGGGCGGCACGCCGGGTCATCGCCGCCTTCGCCATCGATGATGTCGTTGAGGTGATTCACCGCGGGATTCCAGAACCGGCGGTTGAAGGAGGCGAACACCTGATCCGCGAGCTCGGAGAGGCTCGCTGCTTCGATCGGCTGCTCCACATCCCAGCCGATCATCAGGCGTAGCGCGTTGTACCAGAGCGCGTTGATCTCGACGGCCTTGCCGCGACGAGGCGTGACAACCCAGTCGCCGGCCTTCGCGTCCATCCACGTCAGCTGATAGCCCTCGGCGCCCTGCACGAGCAGACCATCGGCAGGATCGACGTGGATGCCGAAGCGCGTGCCCTTGATGTGGTGCGCGATGATCGTGCGCAACTTCGGCAACAGCGCGTGCAGCGTGCGTTGATCGCCGGTGGCTTGCACGTAGCGATCGATCGCGTGGAAGAACCACAGTGTCGCGTCGGCCGTGTGATAGAGGCCCGAGCTCTCGCCCTCAGGGAACATGTTCGGGACGAGCCCGTCCTGCACGTGGTGCGCGAACATTCGGAGGATGGAACCGGCCTCCGAGGGGCGCCCGGTCGCGAGCGTGAGTCCTTCGAGCGAGATCATCGTGTCGCGGCCCCAGTCGGTGAACCAGTGGTAGCCGGCGATCACCGTCCACGCTTCATCGCCGGTGACGCGCGCGCGCACGTGATCCTCGTGACGACCGGCGGGACGGATCACGAACTGGTCGGCGGCGAGCACGAGCTCGGCGGCCGGGCCCGTACGTGCCGCGGGCGGAGCGGCGAGCAGAAGGCGGTGCCGCCGCTCGGTCTCGGCCGCGAACACCTGCTCGGGGCCGAGCGTCATGATCGTCTCCCACGGCTCGGTCGATGCGATCAGAGTGACGGTCTGGCCACGCTCGAGGTCCGCACGGAACCGGCCCGGACTGTAGAGCTGACCGCGCGATTCGTAGCCGCGGCTCTCCTCGGTCGGATACGCGAGCTCGGGCACCGAGCGCGGCTCGATCACGAACGTCGCCTTCGGCGCGACGATGCGGAACCGCAGGTTCGGTAGCGGGTCAGGTGCGTCGAGCTCGATCCGCGCGCCGAGCGCTTCGAGGGGATACGCGTCGGGCACCTTCACCGAGACCAGCTCGTCGTGGCCGCGAAACTGGAGCGCGGGCCGCAGCTCGAGGCGGACAGGTCCGCCCTCGACGAGACGATAGCTCATCACCGTGGTGTTGTGCCCGTACGCCATCACGATCCGGCGCTCGAGCACGATGCCCTTGCCGGCGAACCGCCAGATCGGGAGGCCGAGCTCGAGCTCGAACTCGACGAGCTGAAGGTCCTCGCCGTGCGTGAACACCGGCGCGACCCAGCCGAGATCCGCGCGCGTGCGATCCGGCATCCGCACGCCCTCTGCGAGCGAGCTCAGCATCATCACGCGCCCCGCCGGATTCGGCAGCGACGCGATGAGCAGGCCGTGGTAGCGGCGCGTTGGAATCCCGCCGACCGTGCCCGCGGCGTAGCCGCCGAGGCCATTCGTCAAGATCCACTCGCGACGGCGCGCGAGCTCTGGTTGCGAGGCGATCTCGAGGTGGCGGCGCGGATCGGGCGAGGCGTTCATGGCTCTACGGTCTCCTTGTCGCCACCAGGCGGCGGTGGATCCTTGCGGATCGAGATGCTCGGATCGGGTGCGAGCAGCACCGCCGCGCGCCCCGGGATGCCGAGGCGATCGCGGGTGAACGGTGGGGGCGTTCCGTGGCCGCCGTAGCGCGGGTCTTCGCTCGACCACAGGATCCGCCAGCCGTGATCCGCCGGCGGTGCGATCAATGGCTCGGCCACGATGGCCTGCGAGAACGTGGACCCGAGGTTCACGAGGAGCAGGCGATCGTCGGACGGATCGTCCTGGAAGTATCGCAGCACGAACACGTGATCGGAGAGCACCGCGCCGTCGAGCGCCTCGAAGCGCTGATCGGTGAACGCCGGATCGTTGCGGCGCAGCTCGAGCAGATCCTTGTGGAGCCGTACCCACGGCGCATCGAGGTCGCGCTCGGCGGGATCGAGGATGCAGCCCCGGTAGGTCTGCTCCGCGCACGGATCACCGAGGCCCGCCTGTGCCTCCGCTGTCGCCATTCGCTTGAACTGCTTCACGAAGTCCGCGCGGCCCTTGCGGATCGGATCCCGCAGATCCTCGCAGTGATCGACGAAGAACCGCCACGGCCGGCGCGAGCCTGTCTCCTGGCCCTGAAACAGCATCGGCAGCTCGGGCGAGAGCAGCAGCAACGCGGTCAGCGCGCGCAGCGTCCCGGGAGGCGAGACATCACGAAGACGCTCGCCAAAGCCGATGTTCGCGACCTGATCGTGGTTCTCGATGAAGTGCACGAACTGCGCGCGTTGCGTGCCGCGCGTCGGCGTGCCGCGCGGATTGCGCTGCCACGGGTAGAGCTGGCCCTGATACAGAAAGCCGCGCTTGATGGCGGAGAGCAGCTCCTGCGGCGTACCGCGATAGTCGTGGAGGTAGCCTTCGCTGAGCCCCGTCACCGCGACGCGCGCGGAGTGATGGAAGTCGTCGTTCCACAGCGCGTCGAGCCCGTGTGACCGCAAGAGCTTGGTGTCCTGCGGCTCGTTCTCGCCGACGATGAAGATCGTGCGCTCGCCCGCGGCCTCGCGCGCACGGCGGCAGAGCGCGGCGAGTACGTGCTCGGATGACGAGTCGTCGATCGCCTGCGTCGCATCGATGCGCAGTCCGTCGAGGTGGAACTCGCTGATCCAGTAGCCCGCGTTCTCGATCACCAGCTCGCGTACGCCGGTCGAGCCCTCGCCGTCGAAGTTCAGCGCATCGCCCCAGTCGCCCGCCTTGGACTTGTAGTACGGGCACCACACGAACATCGTGTTCCCCGACGGTCCGAAGTGGTTGTAGACGACGTCGAGGATCACCGCGATCCCGAGAGAGTGCGCGCGATCGACGAACCGTCGCATGTCATCGGGCGTTCCGTAGTTGTGCGTCGGTGCGAAGAAGCAGACGCCGTCGTAGCCCCAGTTGTGATGACCGGCCCACTCGTTCACCGGCATCACCTCGAGCGTGGTGATGCCGACCGCCGCGAGAAACGGCAGTTGCTCCATCGCCGCGGCCCACGTGCCTTCCGGCGTGAACGTGCCGATGTGCATCTCGTAGAGCACGTGCTTGTGCGCCGGGATTCCTCTCCATGCCGCGTCGGTCCACGTGAACCCGTCCGGATCGATCACCTCGGAGGGACCGGTCGGACCCTCGGGCTGGAACCGCGAGGCGGGATCCGGATACAGGGCTGGATCGTCATCGAGCCGGAACCGGTAGAGCGCACCAGGTGCGAGCCCCGGCACGAAGCCGGAGTGATGCCCCGTCAGTCCGCGGCCCAGCACGATCTCGCGAGGCGCCGGTGCCTCGACGACGAGCGTGACCTTCGCGTGAGTCGGTGCCCAGACGCGAACGCGAACTCCGCGTTCACTCCCACCAAGCTCCGCACCGATCGGCAATCGCCTCGCCGGACCCGTCATGACCAGTGTCGGCGGTGCAGCGGATATGCCATGGAAGTTGTTGATCGGACCGGCGTTGGAGGGCCGGGAGCGTGCGATGACGCCCGTCGGGCGCAGGGGCTCGCCTCGACTACGGGGGATCCACGGTCGTCTACCTACGCAACGCTTCGCGTTGCTGCGCGGCCCGGCGGAGCCGGGCCTTGCTATTGTCCGTGCATGTCTCGCCTGTCGATCGTGTTGTTCGTCGCTGCGGCTGCGTGCGGAGGGACGAAGGCGTCTCCGACCACGGTGCCGCTTCCGCCCGATAAGCCGGCGGAGCCTGCACCGCAGCCTGTCGCCGAGGTGAAGCAGCCGCCGCAGGAGCCGCCCCAGGCGCTGCCGCCCGTCGAGATCACGTTGCCGGCGAGCAAGGTCACGGTGAAGCTGGTGTCGCCCGGCAAGGGCAAGCGCGAGGCGCTCCGCTACACCACGAAGGCCGGCGACAAGCAGCAGGTCGAGCTCGCGCTCGATTTCGCCGCGACGCAGACCGAGACCGGCAAGGCGCCCGCCGATCAGATCGTTCCGACGATCGTGCTCGCCGGTGAAGCCGAGACGAAGTCGATCGACAAGGACGGCAACGCCGCCTACGCGTTGACCGTGAGCTCCACCGACGCGCGCGACGTGAAGGGCTCGGACCTTCCGGCCGAGAAGTTCAAGATCGTGCTGAGCTCGCTCGCCGGTCTCGTGATCTCGTCGTCCGTCGCGAAGAACGGCGCTGCCGGCGATGTCGCGATGAAGATCGAGAAGCCAAACGAGATGACGCCGGGCGCGCTCGAGCTGATCAGCATGACGCTGCCGCAGTTCCCCCTGCTGCCCGCCGAGCCCATCGCGGTCGGCGCGAAGTGGCAGGCGACGACCATGGCGAAGCTCGCCGGCAAGCTCGACGTCACGCAGGTCACCGACTACGAGCTCGTCGCGCACAGCGGCAAGACGTGGACGATCAAGGGCACAACGAAGGTCACCGGCACCGATCAGGATGTCGGCGGCGGTGCGAAGATCACGTCGATCAAGGGCAGTGGAACGAGCGAGGCCACGCTCGCCGACGGCACCCTGTATCCGACGACGAAGTCATCGCTCGCGACCCAGTTCACCGCGAGCAACCCGAAGGAAGGCGAGATCCAGTTCGCCCTCAAGGTCGGGGGCGCGGTCACTCCGAAGAAGTAGTCAGATCGCGAGCTCGGTGCGCAACTTCTGCAGGCGCGCACGCATCGCGAGCTTCGCCTCGTCCGGCGCGACGATCGCCGCGTGACGGCCGAGGCCGAGCACCCACTGCGTGACCCACTCGAAGCCGTCGCAATCGACGAGCAGCTCGGCGGAGCCATCGTCCTGCATCGTGACCTCGCCGACCGGCCAGTTCGCGCCGATCCGCGTGACCGCGAGAGGATCGAGGTGGATGCGGACGGTGACCGAGTCCGCCGACGGAACGTACAGCCGCTCGCGGCGATACGCCTCGAGCGAGAAGCCGACCGGTTGCTCGAACTTCTGGCCGGTCGTCTTGAGAGCCGCGATCCGATCGATCCGGAACGTGCGCACGTCACCACGCTTGTGGCAGTGGCCGACCATGTACCACTCACCCGCGTGGTGAACGATGCCGTAGGGATCGATCGGGCGGTGCTCGGCCTGCGCGCGAGAGACCGCGGCGTACTCGATCTCGACGCGCTCGCTGCGGCGCGCCGCGGTGACCAGCGCACGCAGGTGACTCGCGACGGCGGCATCGGGCTCGGCGACGACCGTGCTCGTCGCGAGGCTCTCGGCTTCGCGCGCGTCGCGCCCGAGCGCGGTGAGCAGCTTCTTCTCGGCACCCTGCATCGCCGCATCGAACGGCGCGATGCCGCTCTCGCGCATCGCCTTGATGCCGAGGAGGAGGGCCGCGCCTTCGGCCGGTGTGAGTCGCAGCGGCCGGGTCAGGCGGTGAGCGAGGTCGACAAACACGCGGCCTTCCTCGACGGAGACCAGCAGGTACTCGCCCGGATCGCCATCGGGCGGACCGACCTGCGAGAGCAGCTCGAGATCCGCGAGCATCTCCTCGCGCTCCGCGCCGAGCATCTTCGCGAGCGTGTCGACCGCAACACCCTCGGGGTGCTTCGCCACGTACGGCACGATGTAGAGCAGCCGCCGGATCTTCTGGGAGACGTCACGCATCGAGCGGCTCCAGGAGCGGCTGAGGATAGTGATCATCGATCGCGGACAGCTCCTCCGCGATCCGCGCGCGCAGCCGCTCGCCGCGTACGATCTTGATCGCGCCCTTCGCGGCGAGGATGCGCGTGGCGGCGAACTCGAAGTTGCCGCAGTCGAACGTGATCAGCAGGCGGTCGCCGTCCTGGCGCTTCACCGCGGCGAGGCCGAAATCCTCGTTGCCGACCTCGGCAGCCTCGGGAGACAGCGCGAGCTGGATCTCCTCGGGCGGATCGGTCGTGAACGTCCACGGCGAGCGCTGCGCGTACGCCTTGATATCGAAGTCAGCCGGCCTCTCGAAGTCCGGAGACTTCGGCTTCGGCGCCTGCACGGCTTCGTTCATGCGATCGACGCGGAACGAGCGGACCTCCTTGCGGAGGTGGCACCAGCCAACGGCGAGCCACGAGCCCTCCCGATAGACGAGCGCGTACGGATCCAGATCGCGCTTGCTGACCATGCCGGTCGCGGCGGCCTGGTACGTCAACGTCACGCGCTTGCGCAGCCGCGTAGCCGACTCGAGCGTCGCGTAGATGTCGCCGAGCTCGGGACGTGCAGGCGCGCGGCGCTCCGGAAAATGCACCAGCACCGGCGCGGGTCGCGGGAACGACGTCGGCGTGTCGGGCAGCTCCGGCAGATCGAACGCGAGCTTCTTCAGGGCGAGGTCGACGATCTTCGGATACGTGCCGCCCGGCATCGCGTGCGCGACCGATGCGGCGAGCACGAGTGCGGAGATCTCGTCGGGGGTGAGCCGCACCTCCGGCATCTTGAACCGCTTGAGATCGATCACGTAGCCGCCGTCCTCGAGCGAGTCATCCTCGTCGGGCGTGATGTAGCGGATCGGAACGCCGAGCTCGAGCAGGTCCGCCTTGTCGCGCTCGAACGCGCGGAGGCCGGCCTCGACATTGAGCGTCTGGTACGCGGAGAACTGCTCGCGGATCTCGCGATAGGTCACCGGCGTGCGCGCGCCGAGCAGGATCATCACGAGGTCGAGGAGGCGCTTCGAGCGATCGCCGCGGGCGGACGTCTCGTCCTTCGCCGAGACCTTCGACGGCT
This sequence comes from Deltaproteobacteria bacterium, assembly GCA_013813765.1. GTDB lineage: Bacteria > Myxococcota_A > Polyangia > Haliangiales > Haliangiaceae > JABFXX01. The sequence continues at coordinate 16,796 of JACCRC010000253.1, forward strand.
TCGCCTCCTCCTTCCCCTTGCTCGGTTTGGTCACGGTCGTCGGTTCTAGCGCACGGGGTGAAAAATCGAAAGCGGGAGCGGGCGCACGCGAACTTCGCTAGGATGCGCCCGATGTCTTCCGAAGGTGGAGATCCCCCGGATAAACCCGGAGGAGTTGGCAAGGTGCCAACCACGCTGGCCGGGGTTCCCGTACGGCGCGCAACACTTCCACCGCCCAACGCCGCGCAACGTCCGCAGCGACCGTCGCAGCCGCCCGCATCGCTGCTCGCCACGCATCGCGACGCGGCACCGCCACCGCCCGAAGCGAAAGCTCCCGCGGCGCCAACGTCCCCCGCGCCGTCGGGACCAGCGCCGCTACCACTGCCGCCGCCCCCGATGGCACCTGCGCCGTCAATGTCCGGACCGGTGTCCGGCATGCCGCAGATGCCGTCCGGCCCGATCCCGTCCGGCCCGAGCCAGTACACCGCGTCCGGGCAGACGCACGTGCCGCCGGTGTGGGTTCCGCAGCCGACGCAGACATCGGTGTTCGTCAGCTTCCTCAAGATCTCGGCGCGCCGCGCGTTCCGCCTGCGGATCGAACCGAACGAGGTGCTGCCCGAGGAGCGCATCGAACTGTCGAGCGCGTCGCCGCCGGTCCACGACGTGAATCTCCAGAGCTTTCTTGCGTGGCGGCGCAGCGTGCTGTTCCTCGTCGCGTGCGCGCTGATCCCGCTGACAGTCGTCGGCATCATCGACTCGCTGCGCTCGACGCGGTGGATGCCGATCTTCTTCGTCAAGTTCGCGCCGGCGTTCGCGGAAGGCGTGTTCTGTTACGTGTGCTGGGTTCAGCTCAAGAACTGGGCGCACTGGCGAAAGCAGCGGCGGATGCTGTTCTGGGGCTGGCTGCTCTTCATGATCACGCCGTTCGTCGTGTTCCTCTATCCGCTCCGCACGGTGTTCGAGGGCATGGGCCGGATGAACCGTGACGCGATGGTCGCGCTCGGCTTCGAGGGCGTCTATCAGCAGGTGCTGATGCCGTTCATGTTCGCGATGCTCGCGATGCTGCAGCTCGCGCCGAAGGCGATCTCGCTGATGCCGGGTCTCGTGCGCGCGTCGCTCGTGATCAAGCTCCTGTTCCCCGGCGTGTCCGCGCCGGGATGGTTGATCGTGATGGCGGCGCCGCTCTACGCGCTGCTCGCGTACGTGATCCTGATCATTCCGTACCAGTTCACCGGCAGCGGCTGGTTCATCTTCGGCGTGCTCGGCATCATGGTCGGGCAGGCGGTGCTCGCGCGCGCGGGCTTCGGTCTCGCGAAGCCGATGGATGACGAGGAGGCGACGCGATACCTCAACAAGGTTCGCAAGCTCTACATGGCGGTGATGGGCATCTCGGGGATCCTGATCATCATCGCGCTCGGCAGCCTCGTGTCGAAGCTCGATCTACGCGCGACCGACGTCGTGCTCGCCATCATGAAGTTCCAGACCAACGTGCTCATCCTGACGATGATCGGCGCGGACCTCGTGGTCACGAACCTCGACAAGGCGCGCAGCCACACGCAGGGGCGCGATCACGTCGAGGACGCGACCGAGACGAAGATCGCCGCGTTCGTCAGCTTCGAGGCACCGCCGCCGCCACCGCGCGGCCCGGCGATGTGAACAGTAGACAGATCAGCCGATCCGCTCGACGACGTCGTGCCACAGCGGCGCGAGCTCGGGGCGCGTGAACAGCTCGAAGTGATTCGGATCGATCGCGTCGCCGTGCGCGCGCCCGACGATCCGGACCTCCGAGGCGAACGGCAAGTGACCCGCGAAGCCGCGCGCGTCGGTGGGGGTGCACATCCAGTCGCCCGCGCCGGCATACGGAAGGACCGGTGTCGTGACCGTCTCGGCCGCGGCCGTGTAGTCGATGCCGCGCAGGCTCGTCCAGCGCATCGCGCGGGTCCAGCCGGTGAGCTGACGGACATACGTGCGCGCCTCGTCGGCGGTGCCCACGCGCAGCGCGCGGATCGGCGCTCTGCCGAGGAGTGACGTCACGTGGCGATACGCGGTCATCACGACGCGACGCCTGAGCGGTGCGTGCGGACCGAGCAGCCATACGCACGTCGCGGGCAAGACGAGCAGGCGAGGGGAGGCGATCCGCCCGGTGCCGAGCGCGGCGGTGGAGACGAGACCACCGAGCGAGTGACCGACGAGCACGAGGTCCTCCGGCCCGCAGCCCGATGCGCTCGCCGCGGTCGCGACGATCGCTGGCAGATCGAGCTCCACGAGATCGTCGAAGCTCCAGTCGTCAGGTCCAGCGATCGGCGGACGCGATCGACCGTGCCCGCGGAAGTCGGCGACGAGCACGTCGTAGCCCGCGGCGGCCAGCGTCGCTGCGAACGACCGCTCGCGACGCGCGCCGAAGTAGCGTCCATCCGTCATCATCGCGTGCAGGCACACGACGACCCCGCGACGCTCGCCCGTTGCGCGCACGCGATCGATGCGCAGCGTGATGCCGTCGGCCGTCGTGGCGACCAGCTCGTCCATCAGAAGTAGTAACGCACGCCCGCCGCTGCGTTCAGCCGGATATCGCCGCCGTGGCCGGAGAAGCCGAACTCGAACACGGCGCCTGCCTCGACGAACGCATCGAGCGGCACGGTCGTGAAGTCGAACAGCAGGCCGGCGACCGCGCGCAGACCGATGGCGACGTAGTTGGTGTCGCGGTCCGGGCGGTAGTCGATCACGCGCACGCCCGGTCCCAGGTAGAACGGGAGCACGAAGCTCTCGCGGGTCTGGAGGATCAGCGGGTGGAACACGTAATCGGCGTGCACGTGGAGCCCGCCGCCCACGAACGCGAACCCCACCGCCGCCTGGATCGCTTGATCGTCGCGGAGATACAGCTTCGCCGACACGCCGGTGGGCTCGCCCAGGATCAAGCCGACTCCGAGCGTGCCCTTCTCCGCGCGGGTCACACCCTCCTCGTCGGCACGGGCCGCCGCAGCGAGGCACGCGACGATTCCGAGCACAAGCACAGGCCTCATGCCGCCGAAGCTAGCCCGCCCCTACCCGGCGGCGCAAATTACGCTCTCGTCTTGCGTTTCTCGACGGAGAGACGGATCGTGGGCAAATGAGGCTTTGCACCGGGCTCACCTTGCTCGCCGCCCTTGCCGGTGGCTGCAAGCGGAGCGCAAGCAACAATGGCGATGGTGGCAGCGATGGCCTCGTGCTGCCTTCGGATAGTGCGTTCGACGATCTCGATGGCGACGGCATCCCCGACGTCACGGAAGGTCGTTACGACATGCCATCGCGCGACACCGATGGTGACGGTGTTCCCGATGCGAAGGACTCTGACAGCGACGACGATGGCATGACGGACGCGATGGAAGGCCTCGACGACTGGGACAAGGACGGCGTCCCGAACTACATCGACCCGCGCAACGACGGCCCACCGCCGATGATCAAGTTCGTCGGGATCTCGACGCCGTTCAACACGCCGATCGGGATCGACTTCCACGAGAACACGACGTCGCTCGTGGTCTCGGTGAACTACGGCACCGGCGGTGTGCCGCAGAACTTCGAGCGCATCCTCCTCGACGGCATGCACGCGCAGTTCTCGACGTACTCCGGCCTCACCGACGAGGTGAAGATCGCCACCGCGCGCTCCAATAACCCGGCGGGGATCCCGGTCGGCACGCTGTTCACCGGCAACGGCATCGATGGTCAGATCGTGAAGATCTCGCCCGAGGGCACGGTGATCACAAACCCGTGGGTCGATCTACCCATGGCTGACAACGGCCTGATGCGCGGCTCGCTCTACGTCGATCGCACCGGCATCTACGGCGGCGACCTGATCGTGGGCACCACGCTCGGTGAAGTCTGGCGGATCAATCCCACGACGACCGCTGCCTCCCGGATCGCTGCGATCGGCGTGCACCTGGAGGGCCTGATCACCGTCCCGAACATCCCGGTCCGCTACGGTCCGCTCTCGGGGAAGATCATCGCCGGTGCCGAGGCTGAGGGCCTCCTGTGGGCGATCGATGTGCAGGGCAACACGACGTCGTACAACCTCGGCATTGCAGTCGAGGACATCGACCTCGTGACGCCGAAGGAGAACTTCTTCGGAATCAACTACGGCACGAGCCGCCTGCTCGGCGCGACCGCGAAGAACATGGAGCCGATGATCGGCGACATCATCCTGACGCAGGAGAACGTCACGCCCGGCACCTCGGGCCTGTTCCGCCTGCAGTGGAACGGCACCGCGTTGCAGGCGGTGGCCATCCCGCTCGACCCCGCGTCGATCACGGTGGGGCAGTGGGAGCACGTCACGATGGCCGGCGCCGGCGTCGGCGAGATCCAGTAGATGAGGCCCTCGCCCTATTTCAGAAGCCGCGCGAGCTTGTTGCGGCTGATGCCGAGCGCGCGAGCGGCGGCGGACTGGTTCCCATCGAGGCGCTCCAGCATCGCGCGCGCGTAGCGTCGCTCTGCGTCCACAAGCTCGAGCCCGGGAGGTAGGTGGATCGCATCGGACGGTGCCGTCGAGAGCATCGGGATCCCGACGCTCGACTCGCTCGCGCTCGGGATCGCGATCGCGCCCGTCTGCCGGCGAGGCTCGAGCGCGAGGTCCTTGACGCCGATCGTCGTGCCCTCGCTCAGCACGACGGCGCGCTCGATCGTGTTCTCGAGCTCCCGCACGTTGCCGGGCCACGCATACGCGGCGAGTGCCGGCGTGACGCTCTCCGCGAGCCGAAGCGGTCCCTTGCGGTAGCGGCGCGAGAACTGGTCGACGAAGTGCGACGCGAGATCCGCGATGTCGGGACCACCGCGCGCGCGCAGCGGCGGGATCTCGATCTCGACGACGCGCAGCCGGAAGTAGAGATCGCTGCGGAACTGGCCCGTGTTCGCCATCGCCGCGAGGTCGCGGTTCGTGGCCGCGACGATCCGCACGTCCGCATTCAGCGTCTCGCGACCGCCGATTCGCTCGAACTGCCGCTCCTGCACGAACCGCAGCAGCTTGCCCTGCAGGAGCAGCGGGAGCTCGCCGATCTCGTCGAGGAACAGGGTGCCGCCGTCAGCGGCCTCGACCTTGCCGATCACGCGGCTGTCCGCGCCGGTGTATGCACCGCGCTCGTGACCGAACAGCTCGCTCTCGACGAGGGCGGCCGGCAGTGTCGTGCAGTCAACGTGGACGAACGGCGCCTCGCGACGCGCGCTGTTCACGTGGATCGCGCGCGCGAGCAGACCCTTGCCCGTGCCGGTCTCGCCGTGCAGCAGCACGGTCGCGTCCGTCTGTGCCGCGCGCACGATCATCTCGTATACGGCGAGCATCGCGGGCGACGTGCCGATGACGTGGTTGAACCGGCCGCGCAGCGAGAGGCCGCGCTCCGCGTCGTTGCCGCGCAGGGTGGTGTAATCGATCGCGCGGCCGATCTGCTCCGCGAGCACGCGGATGAACTCCTCGTCGCGGGACGTGAAGTCGCCGTCGCACTTGTTGAGTACTTGAAGGACGCCGCGGATCTGCTCGCGCCGGATGATCGGTGCGGTCAGCATCGACGTCGTGCGATAGCCGATCTTCGTCGCGATCTCCTCGGCCCACCGCGGGTCGCGCTGCGCATCGGTGATGTTGACGAGCTCGCCCGTCCCGGCGACGTGCCCGACGACACCGTGACCCTGCGGCACGCGCAGCTCGGTGAGCTCCGGCAGGTTCGCGACGCGCGATCGGATCTCCCCCGTCGCGCCGTCGATGAGCCACAGCGTCGTGCGATCGGCACCGAGCGCGCGCGAGACGCGGTCCGCGAACGTCGCGAGCAGGTCGTCGAGCTCGACCTCCCCCGCGATCATCGCACCGAGGTCCGCCAGGAGCTCGAACCGTTGCTCGTGCTCGCTCATCCTCGGAACCAGCATCGCACGGATGCTCATGCGGCGGCGGCGCGCTCCGCGTCGCGCGCTACGAGCACCATTCCCTCGCGAGCCGCGACCGTCCCCGGCAGCTCGATGCGCGCCTGCTGCTCGATCGCCGCGAGCTGCGCGTCGGTGCGGTTTGGATCGTGGTGGAACAGCACGAGCTGCGGCACACCGGCCGCGCGCGCGAGCTCTGCGCCGGCGAGCCACGTCGAGTGGCCCCATCCGACCTTCGTCGGGTACTCCTCGGGCGTGTACTGGCTGTCATAGATCAGGATGTCCGCGCCCGCCGCGAGCTTCTTCAGCGTCGGGTCCACGCACGCGAAGTGCTCGGTGTCGGTCGCGTACACGATCGACTGACCGCCGTGCTCGAGCCGGAAGCCGTAGACCGGATCCGGGTGATTGAGCTTGGCCATCGTGATCGTGATGTCGCCGATCGTGAACTTCTCGTTCGCGCGCAGCTCGCGCGTCGACACCTGATCGGCGAGCGCCGCGTAGTCGACGGGAAAGAACGGCGCTCGGAACAGCGAACGGACCGCCTCGTCGTGCGGCATCACGCCGTTCGGGCCGCTCGCGATCTCCACGCGCTGACCCGGCACGTAGATCGGAGTGAAGAACGGGAGACCCGCGACGTGATCCCAGTGCAGGTGCGAGAGGAGGATCGTCGAGTGACGCGGCCCCTTCGCCATCCGCTCGTCGCCGAGCACGCGCAGGCCCGTGCCCGCATCGAGGATGATCCGGGTATCACCTGCGGTCACCTCCACACACGCGGTGTTACCGCCAGCCGTCTTGTCAGCGCCCGGAGTGGCGATCGAGCCGCGAACACCGAGGAATCGAACTGTGAGATCGTGGGTGGACATCGCTTGGGGATAGAGCAGCTTCAATGCCAGGTGACATTTCGGTCACTTACGCATGCAGGTGCTCCATTTCGGCGCAGGTACTGCGATGCGATGGAACAACCTGCTCCATCCCCGAAAAACCCGGGCATGGCGTCTGCACCACCCCGCGCGAACCGATGTCTCTCGCGCATAAAGCGGCTCGCGGTGCCTTGTGGACGGTGATCTCCAGCATGGGTGGGCGTGCGGTGGGCGTTCTCGGGACGCTCATCATGACCCGCTTCCTCGCGCCGGAAGTGATCGGTGAGGTCGCGGACGCGACGATCATCTGCATGACCGCCAACTGGCTCACGATCTGGGGCTTCGGTCAGTACGCGGTGGTCAAGGGCCGCGGCGACCCGGCGATCGCGACCGAGGTCACCTGGCACGCGACGGTCTTCTACATCGTGCTCGGCGTCCTGGCGCTCGGCGCGATCGCGATGTTCGGTGGCCGGCTCACCTCGCTGTTCGATGCGCCGCACGCAGCGGTGTACGTGCCCGGTATGGCGCTCGCGATCTTCATCCGGCGGATCGGCGCGATGCCCGAACGCATCCTCACCCGACAGATGAAGTTCCGCGCGTCGGGAATGTCGCTCGTGCTCGGCGAGCTCTCGTACACGATCACCGCGCTCTCGCTGGCCGCGAGCGGCATGGGCGGAATGTCGATCGTGTACGCGAACATCGTGCAGTCGATCGTCGTCGTCACGATCCTGATTCGCGCGGCGGGCTTCGCATCGTGGGCGACGCCGGCGAAGCTGCGCTGGTCACGCGTCAAGGACATGCTCGCGTTCGGCTTGCCGCTCGGCGTGCAGGGCATCGCGCATGCGGCCTCTCGCTACTGGGACAAGCTCGCCATCTCGCACTTCTTCGGCACGAGCGCGGTTGGCGCGTACAACATGGCCTACAACCTCGCCGACGTTCCGGCGATCCAGGTCGGCGAGCAGATCGCGCTCGTGCTGATGCCCTCGATGGCGGAGCTGCCACCCGAGCGCCGGCCGCGCGCGCTCGAGCGTTCGTCCGCGATGCTGTCGCTGATCATCTTCCCCCTGGCCGTTGGTCTCGGTCTCATCGCGTATCCGCTGATCTCGCTGATCCTCCCGGCGAACGAATGGCAGGAGGTCGCCCCGCTCCTCACCGTGCTCGCGTGCCTCTCGATCTTCCGGCCGATCACGTGGGTGCTGTCCGCGTACCTCGAGGCCGAGTCCAAGACGAACCGGCTCATGTTCCTCGAGATCGCGAAGGTCGTCGTGCTGCTCGTCGGCATCGCGCTGCTCTCGCCGTACGGGCTGCGCGCCGCCGCAGGCGCCGTGGGCATCGCGTTCGGCCTGACCGCGATTACCGGCGTCGCCATCGTCGCGCGCAACGGCGTGTCGCCGTACCGCATGTTCCTCGGCTTCTTCCAGCCGCTCGTCGCGTGCATCCTCATGGGCGCGAGCGTGTGGCTGACCTGGCAGGGCCTGGCGGCTGCGGGCATCACGCACCCGGCGATCGTGCTGGTCGCAGAGATCCTCGTCGGCGCGATCGTCTACGTCGTCGCGGCGCTCGTGCTCTGCCGCGAGACCGCGGTGGATCTGCTCGGCCTGCTCAAGAAGTCGCTGAAGAAGTCATAGCCAGCGACGGAACCGGAACGAGAGCCACGCCATCGCTTTCTTCCAGAGCGGCAGGCGATTCCACGCCGCTTCGTCGAACGGGTCGCAGTGCGCGATGTCCTGCTCGAACGTGCGCGCGAGCGCTTGCGACGTGTTCGGGTCGAGGATCTCGACCGTGACCTCGAGGTTGGAGAACCGGCTCTGCGAGTCGAAGTTGTAGCTACCGATCGTCGACCACGTGCCGTCGATGGTCACGGTCTTCGCGTGCATCATCGGTCCGCGCCAGCGCAGGATCTTCACTCCGGCCTTCGCGAGGCCGCGCTGGACGTAGAGGCTGGCCCACTCGATCACGCGGACGTCGGAGCTGCCCGGCACCACGACGCGCACGTCGACGCCGCGGCGGACGGCACGTGACAGCGCGCGGCGCAGCCCACGATCCGGTAGGAAGTACGCGTTCTCGATCAGGATCGACATCCGCGCCGAGCGGATCACGTGGAGGTACGTGCGCCGCATCGTGCCGCGCTGCCGGCGCAGCGTGTTGTCGATGAGGCGAACGTAGGAGCTGCCCTCGCCGGGCGGCGCGGTCCCGGCGGGCTTGATCGGCGGGAACGGACCACCGCCGGCGCGCAGCCACGTGCGGCGGAACATCCGCGCCAGGTCGAGCACGATCGGCCCGGTCACGCGGCAGTGCATGTCGTGCCAGGCGTCGTCGTGCAGCAGCGAGTTGCCGGAGTACTCGTTGGCGATGTTGAGCCCACCCGTGAACGCGACCTTGTTGTCGACGACGATGACCTTCCGGTGATCGCGGTGGCTGAGGCGGAAGCGGCGGCGCCACGGCGCGATCGGGTTGAAGTCGATGACCTCGGCACCGGCGGCGCGCAGCTCGTCGCCGTAGCTCGCGGGGAGGCCGAATGATCCGACCGCGTCGTAGATCATGCGGACATTCACACCGGCCTTCGCGCGCTCGATCAGCACGTCCTTGAAGCGATTGCCGGTGTCATCCGCGGCGAGGATGTACGTCTCGAACGTGATCGTCTCCTTTGCTGCAGCGAGCGCCTCGAGCATCGCCGGGTAGGTCTCGGCGCCGTCGCGCAGCACCTGGACAGTGCAGCCCGACCGCCAGCGCAACTGGGTGCGGGCATACGGCGCGAGCTCGCGCGGCAGCGACACTATGATGGCGCGCGACGGCTGATCGACGATCGGCTCCGGGATCGACTCTGACGCGCCGTCGGTCATGCCGCGTACTTCACGGACAGGATCGTGTACTCGACGTCGCCCTTCGGGACCTTGATCGTCAGCGAATCGCCCTCCCGCTTGCCGAGCAGCGCACGGGCGACCGGGGAATCCATGCTGATGTAGCCCCTCTCGAGGTCGGACTCGTCGGCGCCGACGATCCGGTACGTCTTCTCGGTGCCATCCTCGTCCTCGACCGTGCACCACGCACCGAAGAACACGCGCTTCGGGTCGCTGGGCGGCTCGGTGACGATCCGGATCACGTCGAGCCGTTTGGAGAGGAAGCGCACGCGGCGATCGATCTCACGAAGCCGCCGCTTGCCGTAGATGTACTCGGCATTCTCGCTGCGGTCTCCCATTGCCGCGGCATCGGCGACCTGCTGGGTCACCCGCGGGCGCTCCTTCAACCACAGCTCGTCGAGCTCGGCACGAAGCTTCCTCGCACCTTCCGGCGTGATGTACGCGATTCGCTTTGCTGCGGGCTTTGCAGGGTCTTCGCCGTCGCTGTCGCGCGCCGACATCGGAGCAGCATATCCGGTATGCTCCGCGCCGGCACGAATGGGTACGGAGATCCTGATCGTCTTCGCGTTCCTCTTGGCGAACGGGGTGTTCGCCGGCGCCGAGATCGCCGTGCTCAGTGTCCGCAAGACGCGGCTCTCGGAGTTCATCCGGCGCCGCGACAAGCGCGCGCTCGCGGTCAAGAAGCTTCGCGATCATCCCGAGCGCTTCCTCGCGACCGTGCAGATCGCGATCACCACGGTCGGCACCGCGGCCGCAGCGTTCGGCGGCGCGAGGCTCGAGGCCAGCCTGCGACCGAAGTTCGAGTCGATCGGACTCGGGGCGAACACATCGCTGGCCACCGTGATCGTGATGATCGTGTTCCTCGAGCTCGTCGTCGGCGAGCTCGTACCCAAGTCGCTCGCGCTGCGCTACTCGGATCGGTACTCGTTCTTCGTCGGACGCCCGCTGGTGTTCCTGTCGATGGTCATGCGGCCGCTCGTGTGGCTGCTCACCGTGACCTCGAACCTCTTCCTGCGGTTCTTCGGCGACAAGACCACGTTCACCGAAACCCGGCTGTCTCGCGACGAGCTGCAGCAACTGGTCGAGGAAGCCGCGAAGACCGGCTCCGTCGATCCGCGCGCCAGCGAGATCGCATCGCGTGCACTCGGGTTTGGCGAGGTC
>JACCRC010000260.1 GCA_013813765.1 Deltaproteobacteria bacterium
AAGATGTCGAGCGGCACGTTGTTGAAGTCGAACGCGAGCCCGAACGGCACGCGAACACCGAGCGCCGTGTAGCGGTCGTCCAGGCGGTCCCGGCGATCGTCGAAGCTCCAGAACGCGCCGCCGACACCCACGAAGAACGGCAGCTTGAACGTCGCGTTCTCCGTCAGCGACACCGGGTGCCACAGGTGGTCGATGTAGAGGTGGATGCCGTCGCCGTCGCGGTAGTAGTTGTCGTAGAGCCAGCCGACGCCGAAGTTCAGCGCTGTCGACGGCGACAGGAACAGCTTGCCGTTCAGGCCCGAGGGGGCGCCGAGCTCGAGGCCGAGACCGAACTTCCCGTTCGACTGGTAGCGAGAGCCGGTCTGACCGAAGCTCCGGCGCCGCGCCTCCGCGGTACCACCGAGAGTGAAGCAGAGTGCGAGCACGGCGACAGCGGCGAGCAATGGTTTGCGCGTCATGCGCCGATCCTAACTGGCCATCGCGCCGTATGCGTCGTTCATGCAACAATAAGACTGTGCATGGTTTGTACACGCGAGCATGCGCATTGACGCTGCTCGCGGCTTGTGGCTCGGGCCCCAGTGGCCCGAAGAATGCAGCGGCCGAGCCGCCTCCGACCCAGATCGCACAGATCGCGGTCGACGCGCCGGCACCCGACGCACCTCCGTTGCCGAGGCTCGCGTGTGAACCGGGAACCGCGCCAGCACCCGCGCCTGCACCGGAGCCCCTGTGGGCGTGCGCGCGTCCGGACGGTACGCGGCACGGCGCGTTCGTCGTGCTGTTCCCCGACGAGTCGGTCGAGATCACCGGTAGGTACAGGGATGGTCAGCTCGACGGCGCGTGGCTGCGCCGTCACTGGAACGGCGCGGTCGCGGAGCAAGGCAGCTACGCCGCCGGTCAGAAGGACGGCACGTGGAAGCAGGGCAATCCGGGCGGCATCTCGCTGGGCGAGTACACGATGAGCGCAGGCACCGGCGTCGAGAAGCGCTGGTTCGATGAAGGTCAGCTCTACAGCGAGCAAGCGTTCCGGACCGGCGTGCCGCACGGCCCGCACAGGGTGTTCACACCCGACGGCGCGATCGTGATCAGCGCGCAGTACAACGCGGGGAAGCTGGACGGTCCGCACTCGTTCGGCACGCGGCAGTCGATGCGGTTCGACGAGACGTTCGTCGATGGCGTGCGGCGCGGCAAGCGGACGATCTTCCACCAGGGGCTGCTCCTGGCGGAGGAGGAGTACGACAGGCGCGGCAAGCTCGATGGCCCGTACGTGCTGCGGCGAAGCTCGAGAGCGCTGCGCGTGAAGGGGCAGTTCTCGGGCGGTCGGCGCGTCGGTCAGTGGACGTGGTGGGATCGCGACAACAACAAGGAGCGCGAGGGCACGTACGTTGCGGGCAAGAAGGACGGCGCCTGGTTCGAGTGGTGGGAGAACAAGCGCTCGTTCACCGGTGACTACAAGATCGGAAAGCCGCACGGTGAGTTCGTCTACTTCGATCGCCGCGGCAACGAGCTCGGCCGGTTCTCGATCGTGAACGGCACCGGCACGATGGTGACGTTTCACGCGAACAAGAAGCCGTCGTCGAAAACGCGCGTCTTCCAGGGCTCGATCGATGGCCCGTATCAGGAATTCAATCAGCGCGGAAAGCTCGTGCGCGAGGGTCGCTACCGCGCGGACGTGAAGCACGGCCTGTGGAAGGAGTGGACGCTCGACGGCGCGACGCTGCTCGTCGAGGAGTCCTGGAAGCTGGGCAAGCTCGACGGAAAGGTGAAGAAGTATGTCGACGGTAAGCTGTCGATGGAGGCGACGTACATCGACGGCCGCGTCGACGGCGCGTATACCGAGTATCGCGACGGCAAGCCCGCTGTGACCGGGCAGTTCGTCGACGATCAGAAGCACGGCACGTGGACGATCTACGCGCCGAGCGGAGCGACCCTGCGGATCGCGAACTACAAGAACGGCGTACTCGAGGGCGCGTGGAAGGAGCTCGCGGACGCGGCGGTCGTCGAGGGGACGATGGTCGCAGGGCGTCGCAGCGGCACGTGGACGCGAACAGACCGCGCCGGAGCGGTACGAAAGCTCACGTACACGACACCGTAACCAGTCCTTTGGTTTCGGGAAACAGGCGCCGCGACGACGTTATTCCCGGGCGTGTATCGATCACGATCGGTGCAACCTCTGGGCTTCTCGCGCGTTCATACAGTGGAGACACTGCCGTGAACCGTGACGCAAAGACCCAGTCAGCTCTGATCGCCCTCGCTCGCTCGCGCCGGATGCAGCGCGCGCTCGCGCATGCATATCTGCACCGCAACGCTCCGCTGCCGACGCTGAAGAACTCGCTCGCGTACATGACGATGACGTCATCCGTGAGCGAGACCGCTGATGCGAAGGCGATCGCGCATCGCATGCAGCTGCTTGGCGTCAACCGCAACGAGGGCGTCGCCTACGTGATCGAGGAGCTCGGCGCGGACGAGACGCCGGTCGTGTACCGCCTGTGGCTGCGCGGTCCGCGCACTGGCTACCTCGTACCGATCCACTCCTGGTACGAGCAGAGCGAGACCGCCGCGGAGATCCGCGCGAGGATCGCTGCCCTGCCCTCGCTCGAGGCAGTGACGAAGTCGACGTCCGAGGCGTGGATGCTATCGACGCGCATCGTGCAGCGCCGCGCGCTCCGCGTGGCGGGTCCAGGCGCATGCTCCGACCTGATCCGGAAGTTCGCGCTCCAGCTCGTCATCGAGCCGGTGAGCGGTCACGGCCCGAGCGGCAAGACGACGGTGACCGCGTTCCTCCGGCCCCAGGCGCAGCTCGTCGATGTGTGGTCGATCCCCGGCAGCGAGTGCTGCATCGCACGCGTCAGCTACACCGGCGTCCCGAGCGGCGTCGGCCTCGACAAGGACGCCGTGGTTCTGCTCACGACCGGCCTCTTCGACGAGTAGCCAGGCCCGGCGAGCCGGGCCGCGCAGCACCGCCGAAGGGCGGTGCGAAGGTAGATAGAGCACCGGCGTATCAAGGTGTTAGGTGGGGTGATCGATCCGATCTCCCGCCCTGGTCGTAGTTGGGTAACCTGAACCGGCATTAACCGTAGGTGACCCATGCGCCGCATCGCCCTCGCCGTCTTCGCTGCTGTCCTTCCGCTCGCGGGCGCCTGCGCCGATGATCACCACGGTGGTGAGGACGATCCCGTCAATTGCGCGAAGGAGACCGCGGACGAGTTCGTGGTCGGTCTCCAGAAGACCGGCACCGTGCTCGACGTGCGACTGATGTCGGCGACGCCGGCACCGCCGAACCGCGGCGATAACGAGTGGATCATCCAGGTCAAGACCGTGTCGGGCGCGGCCCCGGTCACCGGCGCGACGATCGAGGTCACGCCGTTCATGCCGACGCACCAGCACGGTACGCCGGTGAAGGCCACCGTCGAGTCGATGCCGTCGGCCGGAGAGTACAAGCTGAAGAGCGTGAACCTGTGGATGCCCGGCGTGTGGGAGACGACGATCGAGATGATGTCGTCGAGCGGTACGGACCAGGTCGTCTACCGGTTCTGCATCCCGAGCTGAATCACTCGGGGTTGCAGTTCGTGCCCACGGCGAGGCCCGTGCCCGCCGTTGACCTCAGCCACGTGCTCCGTGCGGACGCCGGCTCGAGCGTCTTCAGCTGACCGATCACCGCCGGATCGAGATCGCCCGACGCGACGAGATCGCGCAGCGTCTCGTACGGCAGTGGGCGGATCTTCAGGGCCGCCTCGATGCGAACGATCTCCGACGTGTTGCCGAGGTTCGTGTACTTCGCGGTCTGCGCGTGATCGAACCGCGGGTCGTTCTGGTCGAACGTTACCGAGCCCGTGAGGAGCCTGCTCGTCGGATCGATGCTCGCGACGTCCCAGAAGAAGTGCGCGGAGGTGCCGTCGGTCTTCAGTGCCTTGTCCCACAGCCCGAACAGCTTCGTGTCACCGATCTGCTCGGGGTCGGTCAGATCGGGGACCTTGCCGCTCTGGAAGAAGATCGAGTTGTCCATGCGGTACGCGGTGACCTCCATCCACACGCGGCGGTCGAACGCCGAGCCGCTCGGGAACGAGTGGCCGAGGTTCAGCGAATCGAGCCGCACCGTGATCCTGCCGCCGTCCTGCGGATCCACGCAGATGCCACCGGGCGAGCGCGTGCCGGTGCGCGGCTTCGGCCCGACGATCGCCACCGACGGCTCGAGGATCTCGCGGATGCCTTCCGCTTGCGCCTCCATCTCCGGCCACGGCGTCAGCGCCTGATCGATCCCGGGGAACGTGTGCTCGTGGAACCCATTCGGCCGCGAGATGACGCTCAGCCCCTGCTTCGACGCGATCACGCCGTCGCTCGGCTTCATGTGGCAGTTGCCGCACGTGAGCTTCGAGTCGGGCTTGGAGAACACGCCCTCCTTCCACTCCTTGAACGTGCGCTCGATCGCGACGCCGTTCGGCAGCACGATGTCGTGACACGAGCCGCACAGCTCGGACTGGTTCGTGTCGGAGCGGACCAGCGGGTCGTACTTCGAGTGGTGCGCCGGGCTGTCGACCGGATTCTTCGCGCCGCCTCGCATCGTGGTGTCCATCGCGAGCACGAGGCCGTTGTTGTGATCAGAGACGACCTTCTCGACGTTGTGGCAGAAGTAGCAGGTGATGCCGCGCTCCGCGGGCGACAGCTGGTTCGGATCGAAGTCCTTCGCGTTCTCGTCGGTGATCGTGCCGTTCAGGACAGCCATCGGTGCGTGGCAGTTGATGCAGAACTTGCCGAGCGCGCCGTTGGTCTCGCGCTGTCCTCGGCGATTCATCGCGATGAACACCGGATCGTCCGCGGCGTACGCGTGCATCGAGCCCGACCACTGCGTGTAGTGCGTGGCGTGGCAGTCGTTGCAGGTGTTCGGATCCTGCAGCTGCTCGACCGTGAGCTTGTCGTCGGGGCCGCACGCCGCGGCGGCGAGCACGAGGATCACGATCCACTTCATCGCGGGGCTCCTGCGTCGACCCACTTGCGCAGCGCGCACTGCTCCGACTCGCCAAGCGGCGAGCCCTGCGGCATCTGATAGTCCGTGCCCGGGGAGCTGGTGCGCACGATGAATTCGCTGCAGTTCGGATCGCCCGGCGTGACGTACTTCGACAGCAGGCTGTCGTACGCGCCTTGCTCGGTCGCGAACGACAGGCTCGAGTCCGCGCTCGCGGCGTGACAGCTCCCGTCGGCCGTGCCGCACTTCATGGAGATCGTGCGCGAGTACACTTCGGTGAAGTTCCCGACGTACAGAGGAGCGCAGCTCGTTTCCACGGTCTTGCAGGCTGGCGGTGGGTCCCTCGGGCAGCCCGTCGATGTGACGAGCATCGCAGTCAGGTACAGCCACCGCATGCCCGCCCACTTTACCCGCGATTCCTCGGGGAGGAAGTGCCCGATCACACATCGCCTGACAACGCGAGTCGCGAGACCAGCGCTTGGTAGCGGGCGTAACCCTCGTCGAGGTTGTCCTCGGGCGCGTAGCTCTCGCTCGGAGATCCCACGAGACGCGCGGCTGCCCCGAGATCGGGCTGAGCCCCGGCGGCGACCGCCGCGATCATCGCCGCCGCTAGCGGGCTGCCATCGATGTTTGCAGCCGTCCGGTGCACGAGGCCAAGCGCACTGGCGCGAAGGCGACACCAGTTCCGGGCCCGCGCTCCTCCACCGACCAGCCGCACCTCGCCAAACGCGAGGCCCATCGCGCGCAGGCGTTCGGCGACGTCTCGCGTGGCGAACGTGAGGCCCTCGAAGATCGCGGCTGCGATCTGCTCTCGGCCGTGTTCGAGCGAGAGACCATGCAGGGTTCCGCGCACATGTGGTCGCCAGACGGGGGTCATCTGCCCCGCGAGCGCGGGGAGAAACGTCAGCCCGTCGGATCCGCTGCGCGCGAGAGCATCGAAGCCCTCGTCGTCGAGACCGAACAGGCCAGCGCCCCAGCGTACGGCGCCTCCGGCGATCCAGCCGGGGTGCTCGATGAAGTAGCCCCCGGTCGGGAACAGGTGCGTCTCGACCATCGGCTCGGCACCGACGCGATCGAGGATCGCGGTCGGTGAAATGACACCCACGACCTCCGCGGTGCCGATCGCGCACACCAGCGTTCCTGGTTCCGTGATCCCCGCGCCGAGAACGTTCGCGAAGTCATCGCCGGTGCCCACCGCGACGCGAGTGCCGGCGACGAGGCCGGTGAGCGCCGCACCCTCGGCCGTGAGCTCGCCGGCAATGGCGCACGTCTCGCGCAGCGCCGGCAGCTCGGCCTCGGTGAGACAGAATGCATCGAGCAACTTCGGCGCCCAGCGCGCGGTCGACAGATCGAGCAGCATCGTCGTCGACGCGAGCGATGGATCCATCACGTGCTCGCCGGTGAGCCGCGCGACCAGGTAGCTCACGGGCTGATGGAAGCGCGCGGCCTTCACGCCGTGCTCGCGCAGCCACACGATCTTCGGCGCCATGTGACTCGCGTCGGCGACCTGCCCTGTCGTGGCGAACACGTCGGCAGCAGCGACGAGCTTCACCTGCTCGCTCGCGCGGCGGTCCTGCCAGATCAGCGCCGGATGCACCGCTGCGCCATCCGCTCCGATCGCGATGCAGCCGTCGAGCTGACCGCAGACCGCGATCGCGGCGATCGCATCCGGTCGGCAGCCGGCCGCTGCGAGCGCGCGGCCGATCGCCGGCGCGAGCGCGGCCTCCCACGCGTGCGGGTCCTGCTCGGCGCTGTCGGGAGCGGGCCGCGACACCGGATAGCCCACGGAGTGCTGTCCCAGCACCGATAGACGCTCGTCACACACGACCGCCTTCAGGCTCTGGGTACCGAGATCGAGGCCGAGGAAGCGCACGCTCGTGAGAGACTAATACATCCCGTGAATTTCTTCGGCCATGCAGCGGTCGCGAGCTGGTTCCCGGGCCGAGGCGGTCTTCCGCTCGGCGCGATGCTGCCGGACTTCTCGACGATGAGCGGCGCGCGGATCATGGGCAGCGACGACGAGGAGGTCGCCGCCGGCATCACGCTGCACCATTCGACCGATGCCGTGTTCCACAGTGCGCCGGTCGTCACCGGCCTGATGCGCGAGCTCGACATGCGCCTCGAGCGCGGCGGCTGCGCACGCGGCCCGCGGCGCGCGGTCGCTCACATCGGTGTCGAGCTGCTCCTCGATGGCGTGCTCGTGAACAACGAGGAGTACCGCGACGAGTACATCCTCGCGCTCGAGTACGAGGCGCCCCTGTCGTGGCGCAACCCGGGCGACGCGGAGAAGTACGAGGCGTTGATCAAGCGCCTGCGCGAGTCGGGCGTGCCGATGGATCTGAAGAAGCCCGAGGCGATCGCGCACCGGCTGTCGCGCGCGCTCGCGAACCGTCCGTTGCTCGCGCCATCGTCGCAGGACATGGCGGTGATCACCGTCGCGCTCATCGAGCACAAGCCGCGCGTCGAGTTCGCTGCCGAGAGCGTGCTAGGGCTGCTCAGGGCCGCGCTGCTCCCCGAGAAGGGCAGCTGACGCCTACGGAGCTGGAGGCGTCCCACTTCTCGTCGGCGACCACTGCGCCCGCGCCAAACCGACCGGCAATTGCGTCAAGGCAGAACCGAACGTACTGGAACAAAGAAGCCGAGAAATCGGAGCAGAAACTGCTCGAGGACGCGCTCGAACGATCCGCTGCTCTGGCTGCCTCCGCTTCTTCGATTCCAGTTTTCTGGTTCTCTCTGCAACGGGGCGGCCGAGGCCACGCCGGCGGTGGTTGCGTGCCGGTCAGCGTCGACCGGCAATCCGAAACGCGTGGTGCGGCGTCGAACGAAAGTCGGGAGGCGTTGTCGCGCGCGTCTGATCCGTCACCTCACCGCGCTGGGGCGACCAGTCGAGCACGAACTTCTTCTTGTTCGTCGAGAACCACACCGCGCCGGAGCCGGACCAGACCTCCATGAGGTCGTCGAGCAGCGCGCCGTGATCGCGCTGGACGTCCCAGACGTAGTCCATGCGCTTGGAGTTCGAGAACGTCGGCGGATCGCAGATGATCACGTCCCACGTGCGGCCCGCGCGCCGCGCGTCGGCGAGGAACTCGCGCACGTCCGCGTGAATGACCTCGCCGCCGAGCTTGTTCAGCGCGAGGTTCTCGCGCGCCCAGTCGAGGTACGTGTTCGAGAGATCGACCGTCGTCGTCTGCTTTCCGGCGGCCGCTGCGTAGACCGAGAACGAGCCGGTATACGCGAACAGGTTCAGCATCGTCGCACCCGACTCCGCCGCGACCTTCGCACGCGTGATCCGGTGATCGAGGAACAGGCCGGTGTCGACGTAGCCGGAGAGGTTCACGCGAAACGCGTGGCCGCCCTCGTGGACGGTGCGCAGATCGCCGGCGTCGTCGAGCTTCTCGTACTGCTGGCCATCGCGATGCGTGAGCCGCTCGCGCTGCTTGACGAAGGCCTCGCTTGCACCGAGCGCCTCGGCGGCCGCATCGCGCACCTGGTGGAGCCAGTCGTCGCCCCCGCCGCGCTCTCCCTGCGCGTCCTGGTAGCGATAGTCGTTGAGCACGATCGCGTCCTCGTAGCGGTCGACCGTGACCGGCAGCTCGGGGATGTCGCGGTCGTAGACGCGGTAACACGTCACGCGTTCGCGCTTCGCCCACTTGGCGAGGTGCCGGGCGGTCTTCGCCACTCGGTTTGCGAACATCTCGAACTTCGACATCAGAGGCCCGGGGTCGAGACGCCGCGCTGGCTCTTCAGCTTGTACTCGAGCGTGACCGCACGGCGACCGAGCGGAGGAAGCTCGACGCCCCAGGTCACGAGACCGCGCTCGTCGAGCGCACGCGCGGTGACCTGCGTGACCTCCTCGCCGCCGGGCTGATCGTCGGTACCGAGGAGGTACGCGTCGGGCGACGAGATCTGCACGCCGACCTGCTCGACCTCGGAGATCGGAATGCGCTCGGTGACATCGATCTCGCGGCGCTCCGTGCCGAGGTTGGACAGCCGCACGGCCACGCGCACCGTCTGCACGTTCCAGCCGCCGAGCATACCGGCCTCGTCGCGCTCGCGCGTCTCCGTGCGATGCACGCGGATCTCCGACTCGGGTCCGAAGCCGAGATAGAACTTCTCGCCCGCGGCGACGAAGCCGACCTCGGCGCGACCGACGTAGCCCGACGCCATGATCAGATCGACGGGGCCGGCGAGCAGCGGCGCTTGCCCGACGTTCACGATCCGCGCGCGGATGTGGACCCACGGCGACTTCAGCGGGATCGCGACGAGGGAGAGCTGCGCCGGCGCGGTGAAGCCACCCACCGGCACGCGGTGCGGCAAGCCATCGGACTTGATCGACGTCCGCGGCGCGGACAGTGTGAGGCCGAGGCCGCCGTCGTCGATGCCCGGTACTTGAAGAGGTCCGCCGGTGCCGAGCCCCGTGGTCTGCTGCTCCTGCTCGCGCATCTCGACGACCACGCTGTCGGGCCGCTTGCGTGCGCGGACCTCGTCGTCGAACAGGTCCGGCGGCTCGACGCCGAGCGACGGACGCTCGAGGCCACAGATAAGCTCGACGTCCGACCAGTCCTCGCCGGTCGCCTGCCACACGCACGCCGTGGTGGTCCAGTCGACACGGCCCGCGGCGCGGGCCAGCACCGCGCGGTGGTACGGGCGCCATGCAGCACCGGGGACCACGTAGCCGATCGTCAGCGTCACGTCGTTCGCGGCGTCGGCGATCACGTCGACGATGATCCGCGCGGTCTCCTCGCCGGCCTCCGCCTCCGCGGTGCGAATCCGCGCGTCGAGACGCGCCATCGCAGCCGCGAGCGACTGACTCTCGAGCTCGGCATCGACGAGGCGGCCGCGCGCGTCGCGATCCGCAGCGTCGAGCTCGGCGAGCTGGACAGCGGCATCGGGCGACGCGTTGCCGCGGCTCGCAGCGATCGCGAGATCGCGGTGCGCGGCGACGGCGAGCTGACGCAGACCCTCGCTCTCCACGCGGGCAGCCGCGGCGGTCGCATCGAGCTGCTCGCGCTTCGCTTCCAGTGCCTGGCGCTCCATGCGCAGCATCACCGCGGCCACCACGCTGCCGCCCGCCGGATCCTTCCATGGCGCGAGCGCGCGCTCGCAGCGCACGTCGAGCACACGCGCACCACTCGCGGTGGCGGTGAGCGACTTGTCGGCGAGCACCGGCGACACGCCCTCGATCACGAGCCGGTGCTGACCGGCGGCGAGATGCGCTGTACCTCGGCGGGTGACCGACGCGCGATCCTCGAGCACCGTGACCGCGACGATCGGTGCTGACGGCCTCACGACTCCCTCCGGTTGCCGCCGATCAGCTCGAGCTTGCCGGCGATCTTGACCTCGTACGCCGCGCGCACGGTCTTCTTCGTGCTCGCGGGGAGCGCGAGCTTCCAGCGATAACCGCCGCGTAACCGCAGGTCGCGTGGCGCGCCTGGATCCGGCGTCCAGCGCTCCCACGCGGGCTCGACCTTGCCCGCGATCACCTCGACCTCGTCATCGCCCTCACGCGTGACCGGCACGCGCTCGCGGATCTCGAGATCGACGGCGCGCCCCGACAGGTTCTCGACGTCGATCGTGATCGCGTGGTGCAGGCGAAGCCCACCGCCGAGCATCCCGGTCTTCTCCTCGCGGAACTCGGTGTTGCGCGAGATCTTGACGGCCGCATCGACGCCGAGCCCGACCTCGACCGGCGCACCGGGCGGGGTGTAGTCGACCTCGCTCGTCACGAGGAATCGGCCGCGATCGTAGACATCGATCGGACCGGGCAGCAGCGGACCGGCGAGCGGATTGACGAGCTCGGCGACGCGGAACACGTCGGGCTGCTCACGCGGAACCGCGACGTGCCGGAGCTTCACCGCCCCGGGCTTCGCGGTGACGGGGATCGAGTGCCACCCACCGTCGGCGCGCACGTCGACGGCGCCGTCGGTGACGAATGCGTAGTCGTACGTGTGCGTCCAGTCGGTGTGATAGCCCGGCGGCAGCGGCAGCGTGGTCAGCCGCGTCTGCGCCGTCGAGAGCTCCGTCGCGATCGCGCTCGCGTGACGATCCGGCGGGCGAGGCGCGAGCGTGCCGCGCGCGAGCGACGACGGCGGCGCCATCACGAGGTTGCCGTAGTCGAGCCGCGGCGTACCGGGGACGACCGGCGCCGGAGCATCGGCCGGGGCCTCGCCGCGTGACGATGCCGCGCGGTTGCGTCGCACGTGATCCATGCCGAGCACGAGCGAGGTCGGCTTCCTCGCGGCCTGTGGTGCGGGCGGCGGCGGCGGCATGCCGCGCCCGAGCTCCGTCATCTGGAAGCCCTTCGGAGGCGTCGAGAACGCCTCCTTGCCGCGCGACGATTCCTCGTCCCACACCTCGGTCGCGAACGTATCGGGCGCGCTGTGCCGTGCAGCCGGAGCACCTGGCCGCGCACCTTCGTACGTCGAGTCCTCGCCCGCTGCGCCGCCCTGGAACTTGCGCGCCTCGGCGGTCGCCGCGCGCCTGGGCCTGAGATCGCGCTCGTAATCCGCGTACAACGTGTCGGCACCCGCGGGCGGAGCGCGAAAGCCGCTCTTCACCGGCTCCTGCTGGCGACGGCCGATCTTCTGCGGCGCGAGCTCGGGCAAGAGCGAGAAACGCTCGGGCTCTGCGGTCGAGAGGCGGAGCGGAACCGCGAGCCAGTCCTCGCCGGTGTCCTGCGCGACGACGGCGCGAACCTCGAGCTTCACGCGCTCACCTTCGATCCGCGCGACATAGCTCGGCGCCCATCGCGCGGCGGCGACCTGATACTCGACGTGGACGAGGATCTCGTGCGCGGCCGTGGCCTGTAGCTCGAGCTCGATGTGCTTGCGCAGCTCGTGCAGCCTCGCCGGCCGCGCGCTGCCGGTGCGGCGGTCGCGATCGACCGCGGCCTCGAGCGCGCGCTTCGCATCATCGGCCTCGCGCCGCGCGGCAGCGAGCTGCGCGCGAACCGCGAGCTCGCGCTGCGCCTTGACCGCGACCAGCGCGCGACGCGCGGCGAGCACCGCACCGAACGCCGCTGGTGGATCGTCGCTCGGATCGGGCTCGATCACAGAGGCCCCCTCGAGCGTCTCGAGCCCGGCGCGCAGCCGCTCGACCTCAGCGTCCGCATGCGCGGCTCGGCGGCGCGCGGCGGCGAGCTCGGGCGCTTCCTCCGCGGCGGCCTGGTCGGCCCCAGGCGCATCGAGACCCACGCGTACGCCGGTTGCGAGAGCCGGGCCGCCGACCTCGACCCGAACGGTGTCGTCGATCACGGAGAGCGGCAACCCGGTGATCCGCACACGGGATGGCAACGGAGCCGGGATTGTCGTGACGCGCCGCACGCGTGCACCGGTCATGTACACGGTGACGTGCTCGAGCCGAGCCTCGACCGAAACCACCGTCATCTGGGGCACATTCGACGCAGCGCTAACGACTGTCAAGGCATTGCCCGAGCTGCGGACAATGTCGTAGTGTCTTCGTGACTAATCCGGCCGTCACCTCGGAGAAGGAATCGCAATGCTTCGCAAGCTTTCATTGGGTCTGTTCATTGTCTTGACTGCGTGCGGAAGCGCGCGCGTCATCCAGCGCAACCAGAACGGTGGCGTCATCGAGCTCAGCGGCGATCGCGGTAAGGCGATGGAGCAGGCGAACTCGGAGATGGCCTCGCACTGCGGGCCGAACAACTATCAGATCACGCAGGAAGGCGAGGAGGCCATCGGCACCGACACCTTCGTTCGCGAGGATACGTCGAGTGATTCGGCCACGTCGCGGAGCGGCCGCCGGTCGGCCACCGACACCACCACCACCGGTCAGCAG
>JACCRC010000262.1 GCA_013813765.1 Deltaproteobacteria bacterium
GATCGAGAGCTCCCAGATCCGCCCGTACTTCGCGGCGTCCATGCGCGCCGCGACGTCGATGGGAATCAGGTCCCCGAGGTGCAGCCGGCCGACCGGATCGACCCATTCGGGTGCGAACACGATCAGATCGCCCGGGCGATACGCGGTGCGGACCTCCGTGGCGGCCTCGGCCCAGGCGTCGTCCCCGGGCACCTCGGACGCATTACACCGCGTTGCCGCGATCTCCCACAGCGCGACCAGCACCAGGAGGACCGCCGGCACGGCGGCTACCGGGCGAGGAGCAGCGCTCATCGAGTCGCGTCAAACTACCACGCGCGCTCCGGGCGTTCTAACGTCGTCACGTGCGCCTGTACGCGGTCCTGTTCGGGCTCGGGTTGCTCGTCTACGGACTGGTGGCGTGGAATCGCGTGGGCCAGCAGTCGCCGGCGCCCCACTTCGTCTACCAGGCGGATGCCTGGCTGCACGGCAAGGCCTCGATCGATCCGCCGATCAGGGGCGACGACTGGGCGAAGGTCGAGACCGTCCGCCTCGACGACGGCAGCGAGGTCAGCGGCCGCCGGCTGAAGACCCGGCCGTTCTTCAAGACGACCGGTGGCGAGGAGCTTCCACTGACGCGGGTGCGCGCGAGCGTCTCGGCCGTCCACTACATGTCGTTCCCGGCATTCCCGGCGCTGCTGATGGTCCCCTCGGCGCTGATCGGCGGCCGCGACGGCAACGATACGATTCCGACGCTGTTGTTCGCGGCGCTGATCCTCCCCATGTGCCTGCTCGTGCTGCGCCGCCTGCGCGAGGCGGCACTGTCGAAGCGCACCGAGATCGATGACCTCTGGCTGGTCGCAGTGCTCGCGTTCGGCAGCGTGATGTTCTTCTCCGCGGTGCAGGGCAAGGTCTGGTTCACCGCGCACGTCGTCGGTGTGCTGCTCGCGCTGGTGTACGCGTGGGCATCGATCGAGGCGACCCATCCGATCATCGCCGGTCTCGCCCTCGGCGCCGCCGCGATGACACGCACGCCGATGGCGTTCATGTTCCCGCTGTTCGTGTTCGAGGCATGGCGCTACGCCGCGCGGCACGTCTCCGCCGCCGAGGGGCCCGAGGCGAGTGCGTCGGGGAGCCTGAACTTGAAGAAGGGGAAGGAGGCGGTTCGCAAGGCGATCGTGAAGCCGCTGGTGCAGTTCGCGATCCCGATCGTCGCGATCGCGATCATCGGCATGATCTACAACGCCGTTCGGTTCGACTCTCCGACGGAGTTCGGGCACAGCTACCTCGACGTGCGGCAGCAGGTTCAGATCGAGCAATGGGGGCTCGCGAGCTATCACTACCTGCCGCGCAACCTCGCGGTCGCATTCACGCTCCTGCCCGACATCCTGCCGCGGTATCCTTACGTCCAGATCGGCGGCCACGGCCTCGCGATCTGGTTCACGACGCCGGTGCTGCTCGTACTACTGTGGCCGCGGCAGAAGCCGCCGATCCATCGCGCGCTGTGGATCACCGTCGCTGCCATCGCGCTCCCCGCACTGATCTATCAGAACAGCGGCTGGTTCCAGTTCGGCTACCGGTTCAGCCTCGACTACATGGTGTTCCTCGTGATGCTGCTCGCGATCGGCGCGCGGCCGCTCACGAAGGTCGCGAAGACGCTGATCGTCGTCGGGATCGTCGTCAACTTATTCGGGGCGATCACGTTCGATCGCCACTGGCAGTTCTATCGCGCGGGCGGCAACGCGTACGACGTCGTCGTGCCGCACTGAGCGTCACGGCCGCTTCGCGTACACGCGCACGAGATCCGCGCCGTCGTGGGTCACCGCGAACACCTGGTGGAAGGTCGCGGGAACCGTGCACGGCATCGTGGCGGGCGAGTACCAGACGATGTAGTCGGCGGCGGGCGGGCTTCGCGTGATGTTCGCCCACAGATCCTGCCGGTACCAGGTCAGGTGACCGGGCTGCACGCACTCGGGCTCGATCGCCGCGTTCTGTGGAGCATGCGCGTTGACGTACGCGATCGCGCGATCGAGGCCCTCGCCCCACCACGCGGTCTCGAGCATGCGGCGCTTCTGAACACCGCCGGCACCGCCGACGTGCTCGCCGAAGTAGTCGAGGTAGTAGGGATACGTTCGCGCGAGCGTGATCGCGAGGTAGAGCGCGACGAGCCCGCCGAGCGCGGGGAACGCGAGCCTGGTTCGCTTCTCGAGCACCGTCGCGAGCCAGTCGATGCCCACGGCCGCGAGCAGGGCACCGGCGAGCAGACACGGCATCACGTAGCGCACGCCATCCTGGCGCACCGGCCACGCGGAGACGAGGAGCGGGAACGCGAGCCAGGCGACGACGATCCACAGCGACACCGACCGCACCTTGATCACGCGCGCGACACCGCCCGCGAACGCGAACAGCACGCCGGCGGGCGCGGTCGCGAACAGATACACGAGGAAGTAGTGCGGCCCCGGGACGTTCGTCAGCTTCCCGAGGAACGGCTCCTCGGAGTGCAGCCCCTTCAGCTTCTTCAGCGACTCGTTCAGGTGCTGGATCGGATGACTCCACATCCGCGGCCACACCGCGACGAACACGACGACCGCGGTCACCGCGGCGATCGCGATCCACTTCAGGGTGTCGCGGCGCCACGCCGCCGGCGCGCGCACGAGGATGATCAGCACGCAGAGCGGGCCGAGCAGACCGTTGACGAACCGCGATGACACGGCGATGCCGACGACGGCCCCGACCGCGACCATGCGAAGGATGATCGAGCGCAGCGCGGCACGCCGGTTGTCCTCCGGAAGCCGGTCGTGAACACCCAGCGAGAGCAGCACGCCGAGCGACCACCAGAGCACCGTCGGTGATTCGTGCCCGACCACCTGACCGTGCGCGACGAGCGGTGGCAAGAGCGCTGCGATCAGCGCCGCGATCACACCGACGCGCAGCCGGAACAGGCGCCCGCCGATCGGCACGAGCAGGGCACAGCCGAGCGAGACCCACAGCGCGCTGAGCGCGCGCGCCGGTCCGAAGCCGTCGGCGAGCTGCGCGCCAATGCCGTCGAGGAGCTTCATCACGGGTGGGTGCTCGTAGTTCCAGATCCACGCGCGATCCGAGAAGTCGAGCGCGAGCACGTTCGTGATGTAGTTGCGGCCCGACGCCCAGTTCACGTCCTCGTCCCAGGTCTGCCCCTGATCGCCGAGCCCGATCAGGCGCGCGAGCAGTGCGACGACGAGCACCGCACCGAACGCGATCCACGTCGATCGAGGAACCGCAGCGAGCCGCCTGCGCGCGAGCATCAGCAGCGAGCCGACCAGCACGAGCAGGAGGAGGAGCGCGATGACTCCGTCGGCGATGTTCGTGCCGGGATTCGAGAACCTCGCGGTCTCCGGCGGCTCCGGTGACAGCGAGCTCGACGGCAGATACTCCATGTCACCGCGCCGGCCCGGCGGGCTCCACATCAGCCGTGCGTTCGGCGGCCCCGCGAATCGGATCGGCAGCGGCCCCGCATCGACGAACAGCCGCAGCTGCTTGACCACACCGCTGCCGCGGGAGTCGCGACTCGCCACGGTCAGCCGCGCCGGCCCAGTGGACTGAAAGCCGATGATCATCGGACCGCCGCGCGGGACCCACAGCGTGGCGGTGCGTGCCTCTGACTTCGGAGGATCGTCGGCGAGGCTCGGCGCGGCGACCATCCGATCGACGGCGGGCACATGGACGCACGCGCGCACCGCGAACAGCACGATCGCGAGCGAGATCGGAATCACGCCCCAGAACCGGGCGATCGACTTCCTTCTGCTCAGTGCACTCGGCCCGGGCACTGGAACGCGCGCGCTTTCTTCGCGAGGAACGTGTAGTACTGGCCCTGCTGCCGCATCGCGGGAACGCGCATCGTCACGAGCTCGTAGCCGCGAGCGAGCCAGAAGCCGCCGCAGCCGAGCGAGGGCTGATCCGGCTTCGCGTGGATCTGGTAGCAGCTGAACACGAACGTCGGATCGTACTGTGCGAGCAGCGCGTCGGAACCGAACTTCGTGTGCCCGGCGCGCGCGCGCATGCGCGGCTCCTCGTGCGCGATCCGATCGGAGACGAGGCCGAACACGTCGATGCCCTGCATCCGGCCGTAGAACGGCTGTGCGCCGGCACCGCCGACGATGCTGAAGTCATCGGCGCGGAAGCACGGGGCCATCGCCTTGCCGATCTCGCCGCGGTCCTCGGTGTAGACGATCAAGAACGCGGGTGTGTCGATGCCTCGATCGTTCGCGAAGTTCCCCCAGCGCAGCGACTCGCGCGTGAGCTTGTACTGCGTGAATGCGAAGCCGCCGACGAGCAGGCAGCCGGCGACCGCCGCGATGATCATCCGGTTGCTCTCCGAGGCGAGCCTGCCGACGACGAACTCGAGGCCGAGCGTCACCGTGATCGCCGCGGTCACGAACAGCGGCATGATGAACCGGTGGAGCCCCATGAAGTCTCCGCCGACGGAGATCGTGTACGGCACGTAGACCGCGGAGAGCAGCAGACACGTCATCGCGAGCGCGAACCGCGGGGTGCGCGAACCACCGACCAGCATGCCGATCGCGGCGAGCGGCAGCGCGTAGATCAGGCGGGTCTGCTGCAGCCACACCCAGAGGTAGTGCACCCCGTTCTGGTACATCTCCATCGACAGCTTCGGATCGGTCCACCGGCCCGCGGCCTTCACGTAGTAGGTGTTCGGCCAGAGGTGGCCGTAGTAGCGGTAGCGCCAGTAGAACCACGGCGCCCACAGGCCGAGGAACGCGACGACCGCGATCACGTCGTACTTCATGCCCGGCCACTTCCGGTACGCACGCAGTGCGCCGATGATCGTGGTCAGGTGCACGAGCGCGAGCACCGCGGCGACGAGCAGGCCCTCCGGGCGCGTCATCGCGGACAGTGCGAGCGCGACCGCGGCACGGATGATCGCGCCCGGGCGCTGCACGGCATCGACCACGCCGTCGATCGCGACGACGACGAGCAGCGTGAACAGCTGGGTCTCGAGGCCGCCCGAGGTCCAGCACGCGAAGCCCGACGAGCAGGCGAGGAGCAGCGGCGGCACGGCCGACCACGCCGAGGGCCGGCCGAGCGCGCGGTCCATCAGGCGAAGGGTCACGTAGAGCGTGCCCAGCGCGCAGGCGAGCGCGAGCACCCGCGACGCCACCTCCGGCTCGACGCCGAGCAGCATGCCGAGCGCCATCAGCACGGTCCACAGGAAGTTCGTGTAGCCCTCGACCGGGTGCCCGAGGTTGAACGCGAGCTCCCCGTGTTCCGCGAGGTTCCGCGAGAACACGAACGAGATGTACGCGTCGTCGGTGACGAAGTTGTAGGTCAGAGCATGCGCGACGAGCACGCCGGCGGCCACGGCGAGCAGCAGCCAGCGCACGCGATCGGACGACATGGGCGGAAACATAGTAGCCTGTTGGGGACTGATGGAGCCCGCTCGCGACCCGGCGCTGCGCCCGCTCGCGGAAGTCCTCGGCGCCGGTGTGATCGCCGGCGCGATCGCCGGGCTGGCCGCGGGCGCGATCGATGCGCTGTGGTCGTGGGGACCGGCGGCGCAGTTCGTCCCGGGCTTCCTCTCGCGCCTCCGCTACGTGCTGTTCAGCGCGACCAGCGGGGCGACGGCCGGCGCGCTGGTCGGCCTGGTGGTGACGGCGGTTCTGCTCGTGCTCTCGCGCGAGAGCCGGCTCGGAGATCTGCTGAGGTTTGGCTGGCGCGATCACGTCGCCCGCCGCGAGCGCGATCCGGGGCAGGCTGTCGCGGGCGTCGCGATCACGCTCGCCACCCTGCCCTGCGTGGCGGTCGCGCTGTTCGTCGCGTACCGGCTGATCGCGAAGTTCACGCTCGGCCGCAAGGCCCCGGACCTCGTGCTCGTCGTCGCCATGCTCGGCGCGCTCGCCGCGGTCGCCATCGCGGTGCCGCTCGGTCTCGTGATCGCGCGCCAGCTCGAGCGTGGCCTCGCTCCGCTCGCGCGGCGCTTCGGTCCGCTCGCGAGCCCATTCGCGCCGCTCGTCGCCGCGGGGCTGCTCGTCGGCGCGGGTCTCGCCGCGTGGGCGGTCATGCGCTGGGAGACGGCGCGCGTGCTTCCGCTCCGCGGCCCCATCGTGATCGTCGCCGGCGCGTTGCTCGCGATCGGTGCGTGGCGGCTCGCGCGCTACCTCGTGATCCGGCTGCGCGAGAAGCGTCGCTGGATCCAGGCGGCGGCGTTCGCCGGCGGCTCGATGCTGCTGGTCGCGCTGATGCTCGTGACCGGCGGCTCGGCGTCGGTGATCAAGGCCGCGAGCGCGTACACCGGACTCGGCGGACCGATCGCACGCACGGTGCGCATCGCGTTCGATCGCGATCGCGATGGCTACTCGCGGTTCCTCGGCGGCGGTGACTGCGACGACGGCGATGCGAGTATCCATCCCGGCGCGCCCGAGCAGCCGGGTGATGGCATCGATCAGAACTGCGTCGGCGGTGATCCGGATCCCAAGCACACCGCGGCCGACGTCGGCTTCGTGCCGGTGCCGGCGGGCGTGCCGAAGGACTTCAATGTCCTCCTGATCACGATCGACACCGCGCGCGCCGATCATTTCGGCGCGTACGGCTACACGCGCCCCACGTCACCGAACCTCGATGCGCTCGCCGCCGGCGGCACCGTGTTCGAGGACAGCTGGGCGCACGCGCCGTCGACGCGCTACTCGATGCCCGCGATCCTGACCGGGCGGTTGCCGCTCGAGGTCTACTACGACACCTCGATCGAGGGCTGGCCCGGCCTCCTGCCCAAGGCGACGACGATCGCCGAGGTGCTCGGCACCGCCGGGTTCAAGAGCGGTGCGTTCACGAACTACTGGTACTTCGATCGCGTACGCCGCATGGATCAGGGCTTCACCGAGTACGACAACTCCAATGCGAGCCTCCATCACGGCGTCGCGAACGCGGGCCCGGAGCAAACGAAGGGCAGCTCGTCGAAGCAGCAGACCGACAAGGCGATCGACTTCGTGAATCGCCACGCCGCCGAGCGCTGGTTCATGTGGGTGCACTACTACGACCCGCACTACGCGTACGAGCCGCACCCCGAGGTGCCATCGTTCGGCACGGACCGCATCGCGCTCTACGATGGCGAGCTGCGCTTCACCGATCTGCACATCGGCCGGCTCCTCGACGATCTCAAGGCGAAAGGCCTCTACGACAAGACCGTCGTCGTCGTCACCGGTGACCACGGCGAAGGCTTCGGCGAGCACGGCATCGATCTGCACGGCTATCATCTGTACGCGCCGCAGACGCGCGTGCCGCTGATCATCCGCGTGCCCGGGCTCGCGCCGCGCCGCTCGAAGCAGGCGGCCGGGCACATCGACATCCTCCCGACGCTCGCGAACCTCGCGGGTGCGCCGGCATCGGCGGAGATGATGGGCATGTCGCTCGTCGCCGCGCTCGCCGGCACGGACATCACGCGCACCGTGTTCCAGCAGCTGTCCTACGAGGGCAACCACGAGATGCGCGCCGGCGCCGGCAACGGCTGCCACGTGATCTACAATGTCAGCCCCGACACCAGCTGGGAGGTCTACAAGGTCGACACGGATCCCGACGAGACCGAGGACCTCGCCGACACCGACGCCTGCTCCGAGACCCGCAGCGCCGTCGAGAAGTGGTTCGACATCGAGCAGATTCCGGAGGGCGCGGCCGAGGCGCTGCTGCTCGCGCGCCCGCCGATCGCGATCCCGCTCGACGCGGACCTCGGCGACTCCGTGCGCCTGCTCGAGGTCACCGCGCCGCCCACCGCGAAGCGCGGCGAGCCGATCACGCTGACGTGGACGTTCGAGGCCAAGGGCCGCGTGCGCGGCGACTGGCGGATGTTCGTCCATGTCGAGGGACCCGGGAAGTTCCACATCAACGGCGACCACCGCCCGGCGCGGCCGTTCGCGTGGTGGAAGGCCGGCCAGTACATCCGCTACACCACGAGCGTCATGATCCCGCGCAACGCTCCGCCCGGGACGTTCACCGTGTGGGCCGGCATGTTCGAGGGCAAGCAGCGCGCGAACGCGTCCGCGCCGAAGGCGAAGATCGACAACAACGCGGTCTCCGTGACCACGCTCGAGGTGCACCCGTGAGCGACTCGTCGCCGTGGGTGCCGCGGATCCTGCGCGCGCTGCCGTGGATCCTGATCGCGCTCCCCGCCCTCTATCAGATCGGTCTGCTCTCGACTGCGGTCTCGGGACGGCTCACCTATCCGTACGACCTCGAGTGGATGGAGGGCGGCATGCTCCACCACGCGTTGCGCATCCGCCAGGGACTCGGCATCTACGGTCCGCCGTCGGTCGACTTCATCCCGTACCTCTACACGCCGCTGTATCCGTCGATGCTGGCGCTGCTCGGCAGCATGCTCGGCATCTCGTACACGGTCGGCCGCATGTTCTCCCTGATCGCGCTCGTCGGCATCGTCTTTGTCGCGTTCGCTTCGATCGGTTCGAAGCGCCACGGTCACCTCCATCGCGAGCCGGTGATCGCCGGCGTCGTGCTCGCCCTCGGTCTGTTCGCCGCGACGTATCCGTTCGTCGAGGGCTGGTTCGATCTCGTGCGCGCCGACACGTTCTTCCTGTGGATGGTCACCGCCGGCATCGCCGGCCTCCCGCGCTGGGCCTCGGCCGGCACCGGGCTCGGCGGTCACGCGCGGGTCGCGATCGGCGGCGCGCTGATGGCGCTCGCGTTCTTCACGAAACAGACCGGCATCATCTACGTCGCGCTCGGCGGCATGATCGTGCTGGTTGTCAACTGGCGGCGCGTGCCCGCGTACGTGCTGATGGCGGGACTGATCGGCCTCGGCGGCACGTGGCTCCTGAACACGACGACGAAGGGCTGGTTCTGGACCTACATCCGCGAGATCCACGCGCTGCACGACTTCAACATGGACCGGTTCTGGAAGTCGTTCGAGAACATCCTGTGGCACATCCCGGCGCTGACGATCGTCATCGGCGCGACGCTCGTGCTCCTCGTGATCACGCGGCTCGCGCGCGGAACGCTGCCGCGCGCGACGCATCCCTTCCTGTTATGGGCCGCGACGTTCTCGGTGTCGGTGCTCGTCGGCGCGATCGGCTGGGGCACCGAGTTCGCGCATTTCAACGCGTACATGCCGGCGTTCCTCCATGGCGCGCTCGCCTGCGGCGCCGCGATCCCCGCGATCTACTGCTGCGCTCGCGTGTGGTGGGGCGATCGTCCGCGCCCGGAGCTCGTCGGTAACGGCGTCGCGCTCCTCGCCGCGATCCCGCTCGCGTACGCGTGCTGGACACTCCGCTGGAACCCGCAGAAGTACATCCCGAAGGACGCGGATCGCGCCGCGGGTGCGCGCCTCGTCGAGCGCATCAAGGCGATCGAGGGCGACGTCTGGATGCCCTCGCATCCCTGGTACCTCCACCTCGCCGGCAAGACGCCGTACGTCCATCGCATGGGCATCAAGGACGTCACCACGCGTCAGGATCGCGAGGTCCTCGGGCTCGTCGATGCGCTGCGCTCGCATCGCTTCAGCGCGCTCGTGCTCGACGAGCGCGACGTCAACCTCGAGGTCGGCGCCGTCAACATGTACTACCGGCCCGCGCTGAAGCTGCCGCCGAACGAACGGCCGCGGCTCTACACCGGCGCGATCATTCAGCCCGACTCCGTCTGGGTCCCCGCGATCACGACCCCTCCGCCGCCCGGTGCGATCACGATCCACGGCTTCGAAGCGCTCGGGTGGGACGGCTGGTCGCTCTCTGGCGCGGCGTGGGGCAAGCGTCCCGAGTCCGAGTCGCTCCCCGGTCAGCCCCTTGTCCTCGGCGCCACCGGCCGCCGCTTCGCGACCAGCATGCACGACGGTGATGCCTCGACCGGCCGCGTGACGTCACCACCGTTTCCGCTCGACGGCAAGAAGCTGACGCTGCTCGTCGGCGGTGGTACCGATGCGACGAAGCTCCGCGTCGAGCTGTGGACGACCGAGGACAACAAGCTGGTCGCGACGGCGAGCGTGCCCGAGCCCGGCGGCGATACGCTGCGCGAGGTCGCGATCGATGTCGCACCGTTCAAGGGCAAGCAAGGCAAGCTCGTCCTCGTCGACGACAGCCCGACCGGTCACCTCGACGTCGACGAGATCCGGCTCTGGAAGTAACCGGCTACGGCCGGAACGGCTGCTCGTCTTTACCGCGGACGGGGTTCGCGAGCCGGCGCGCGACCGCGTCCTGCTCGTCCTTGGTGAGGCGGCGGACGTAGACGCCGGCGGCATCGATCGAGCGCGCGCCGAAGAAGCCCTCGCTCACGGCGTACTCGACCTCGATGATCATGTACGGGTCGTCGCCGATCCACATCAGCTCGTGCTTGCGCGGAATGCCGACCCACGAGCTCAGCGTGAACTTGTCGCGGGAGCCGTCGTCGTTGAGGACGACCATCGTGATGCGCTCGGTCGCGGTCATTACTTCGCGGACCCTAGCATCACTTCAGGCCGAGGACAGCGAGCATGTCGTAGCGACCGGGCGGCTTGCCGACGGCCCACGCGGCGGCGCGCAGCGCACCGGCGGCGAAGATCGCGCGCGAGACCGCGCGGTGCGTGATCTCGATGCGCTCGGCGGGACCGAAGAAGAACGCGGTGTGCTCGCCGATGACGTCACCACCGCGCACGGTGGACACACCGATCTCGCCGCGCGGTCGCGGCCCGATGTCGCCATCGCGGCTGTGGCGCTTGACGGTGTCGTAGTCGCTGCCGTGCCCGGCGGCGATCGCCTTCGCGATCATCAGCGCGGTGCCCGACGGTGCGTCGCGCTTCGCGCGGTGATGGGTCTCCACGATCTCCGCGTCCCACTCGGTGCCGAGCGCGCGCGCGGCCTGCTGCACGAGGCCGAGCAGGAGGTTGACCCCGGTCGAGAAGTTGGCGGCGACGACGATCGGCGCGACCTCCGCGAGCGCGGCGAGGGCGGCCTCGTCGGCGGCGGAGAGGCCGGTGGTGCCGATCACGGCGGCTTTCTTCAACGACCGCGCGAGCTCGGCGGCGGCGCGGGTCGAGCCGGGCGTCGTGAAGTCGACGTAGACATCGGCGGCGGCGAGGCCCGCGCGGAGGTCATCCTGCGCCGAGACTCCGGTGCCGACGTCGCTGCCGAGGCCGGGCGCACCGCTGCGGTCGACGGCCGCGCTGACCACGACGTCCTCGCGGCCGGCGGCGGCATCGATCACGGCGCGGCCCATCCGGCCCGAGGGGCCGAGCACGCAGACGCGTGCGCGGGTCACAGCAGGCTCGCGGAGCGCATCTCGTTCCGCAGCTGCTCGACGAGGCCGGAGCTCGCCGGCACGAGCGGGAGGCGCACGTCGGTGGAGCAACGGCCGAGCAGCGAGAGCGCGGCCTTCGTGGGCGACGGGCTCGGCTCGTTGAACAGCATCTGGCTGAGCACGCGCAGCTCGAAGTGGCGCTGCTTCGCGCGGTCCCAGTCGCCGGCCTTCACCGCGTCCCACATGTCACTCATCTGCTTCGGCGCGACGTTCGATACGACCGAGATCACGCCGCGCGCGCCGCACGCGTAGAGCGGGAACGACGTGCCGTCATCGCCGGAGAGGATCGTGATCTTGTCGCCGACCTTCGCGACGAGCTCGCTGCCGCGCACGAGATTACCGGTCGCGTCCTTGATGCCGATCACGTTGTCGAGCTCCGCGAGGCGGACGACGGTGTCGGTGAGGAGGTCGCACGCGGTGCGGCTCGGCACGTTGTAGAGGATGATCGGAAGCTTCGAGACCTTCGAGATCGCCTCGAAGTGACGGAACAGGCCCTCCTGGTTCGGCCGGTTGTAGTACGGCGTCACGTGGAGCAGCGCATCCGCGCCGGCGTCCTCGGAGGCCTTCGTCAGTGCGATCGCCTCGCTCGTCGCGTTGCCGCCGGCGCCGGCGACGACCGGGACGCGGCCGCGCGCTGCCTTCACGGCTGCGGCGATCACCGCGACGTGCTCCTCGACGTCGAGCGTCGCGGACTCGCCGGTGGTGCCAACGGCGACGATGCCGTCGACGCCGCTGTCGATCTGCCAGTCGACGAGCTTCGCGAGCGTGTCGAAGTCGACCCTCCCGTCGCGGAACGGGGTCACGATTGCGGTCAGACACCCTTCGATGCGTGCGTGCTTCGCCATGGCATGAACCTCATACCGTTAAACGCCCGTCGTCGGGAAGCAATTCTCAGTCCGAGTCGCATTCGGCCGAACCAGCGATCTGCTTGGACCGCGAGAGTAATTCGTCCAGCTCGAACAGCGCTTGCTCGCGACCGAGCACTCGGCGGCGGTTCGCGAACTCCACCACGTACGCCGCGGGCAGCTCCGCGAGCCGCCCGTGGAGGTCCGCGTCGTCGGCGAGCAGCGTCTGCAGGACCACCGGATCGAGCCGGTCCACGCGCACGATGTCGTCGAACCGGCCTGGCCGCACCGCCGCGCCCATCATCTTCGCGATCGAGTTCGCCGAGCCGATCACGACCACGCACGTGCGCCGCGCCATCTCGAGGAACGAGAGCAACGGCGCCGTGACCGCGATGCGATCGAGGTCGTCGAGGATCATCGCCTGGGGGCGCAGGAGGCGCAGCAGCGTCTCGAGCGACGTCGACAGCGAGGTCGAGTGCGTGCCGTGCAGCTTCGCGAGCACACCGAGATCGATACGGACGCTCGTGAGCCCGAGCTGCTCGATGAGCCAGCGGATCGCGACGCTCTTGCCCGTCCCAGGCGGTCCACCCAGCAAGTAGCTCCGCGCCTGACCGGCGTCGACGAACTTCCGCATCCGATCGCGGAGCTCGCGCATCTGCGTGGTCGCGACAACACCTTCGGCGGCGAACGGATCGAGCGCGAGACCGCTCGTACCGTAGAGGAGGTGCTTGCCGCCGAGCCGGCGCCACAGCTTCTCGCCGAGCGCGCGATAGCCCTCGGTCTGGCGCGCGGCGATCAGATACGGACCATCGGCGATGCCGTTGCCCTCTCCGATCCACGCGAAGACCTCGTCGCCGATCTTGCCGCGACAGATGAACGGCGACTGCGGATCGCCGTCCCAGTACGACTCGTCGACCTCGACGCCCGTGACGTGATCGAGCACGAGGCGCCGGAACTCGTCGGGGACCTCGAGCCACTCCTCGCCCGTGACGTCGGCGAAGTACTTCCACGGATCGCCTGCCTCGGCGCGGCGGCGCTCGTCGCGCACGGAGAGGCCGAGACCGAACGCGCGCAGCGCGACGCCGAGCCAGTCGAGCGGCGTGGGCTTGTCGCGCAAGGCCATCGCGATCGTTCCGGCGTCACCGGCGATCTTGAGATATCGGCCCCACTTGTGGTTGCGGGCCTGCTGTCGAGTACGAGGAGGCATCTTGGAGGGCCCAGCGCGCACAACAGGTGCAAGCGCGGTCCCGTGGCGGCCATTATGTGAATCGCCGGTCCGAGTGCAAGCACTCTCTGAGAAGCCCAGGCGCGGCGCTCAGATGCGCGACGCGAGCAGGGTCGCACCGTTGCGCAGCGGCAGCTCGATCGTGAACCGGGCGCCCCCGCCCTTCGCATCCGCGATGCTGATGCGGCCGCCGTGATCCGAGACGATGCGGTGGACGATCGCGAGGCCGAGGCCGGTGCCGCCCTTCGCGTGCTTCGTCGTGAAGTACGGCGCGAACACCTTGTCCTTGATCTCGGAGGGCACGCCCGGGCCGTTGTCCTCGATGATCAGGAACACGCGATCGCTACCCTCGCCGAGCTTCGTCGACACCGTGATCTTGCCGTCGGGCTTCTTGCTGATCGCGTCGCGCGCGTTCTCGACGAGGTTCAGCACGATCTGGTTGATCTGCGCCTTGTCGGCGTCGACCTCGGGCAGCTCGCCGAGCGTCACCTCGACCGGCGCGGCCTCCTGGTAGAGCGTCATCGCGGAGCGCACGACCTCGTTGAGATCGATGCGGCTGAACTCCGGCTTCGGCATGCGCGCGAAGTTCGCGAACTCCGAGACGATGTGCTTCAGGCGGTCGGCCTCCTGCAACACGGTCGTCGTCGACTCCTCGAGGATCTCGCCGAAGTCCGGATGCTGCTTCTTCCAGGTCTTTCGCAGCGTGTCCATCGCCATCTGGATCGGCGTCAGCGGGTTCTTGATCTCGTGCGCGAGCCGCCGCGCGATCTCTTGCCACGCCGCGATCCGCTCCGCGATCACGAGCCGATCCTTCGAGGACTTCAGATCCTCCATCATGAAGTTGAACGCCGCGGCGACCGCGCCGATCTCGTCCTTGCTCCGCACCGGCACGCGGTGCTCGAGGTCGCCGCGCGCGGCCGCGAGCGAGCCCTCGACGAGCTTCTCGAGATCGCGCGCCGTGCGCTTCGCGACGAACAGTCCGATCAGCACGACCAGGCACAGCGCACCGAGCGCCGCGAGCGCGGATACGAGCGTGATGTTGCGCAGCACCTGATCGAGATCTCCGTCGGAGACCGCGACCTCGATCTTCGCGACCGGCTTCCCGTCAGGGCCGAGCAGCGGCATCACGATCGGCGGGTCCTTCGCGATCTTCGCCCAGTCCTTCGACGGCGGCAGCAGCACCTGCCCCTTCATGTCGACGACGCGCGCATCGACGCGGCCCTGGCGCCGGATGCCCGCGAGCAGCTTGTCGGTGACCTTGCGGCCCGCTGCCAGCGCGACGGTGAACCCATCCTTCCGCGACAGGTGCGCCGACTCGACGACGAGCACCGTCTCGACGGTGGGCCCGGTGCGCACCTGCTCGTTGACGTAGTACGCCGTGCCGCTCGTCTTCACCGCGCGGTCGCGCACCATCGGGTTCGCGTCGTCGGTCGCGTCGCGGTAGTGCGGCGTGATCAGCACGCGGTCATCGGGGCCGGTGACGGTGAGCACCTGCAGCGAGAGCCCGCGCATCACCTGCCCGCCTTGCTCGCGCAGGCTCTTCAGCACCTTGCCGTCGTACAGGGTTCCCTTCGCGAGCTCGAGCAGCAGCTGACCCACCAGCGGGTTGCGGTTATCGGCGAGCGAACCGACCGCCTCGTGGACCTCGTTCGCGATCGTGTCGAGCTCTCGGCGAATCGCGGTCTCTGCCGTGTTGCGATCCTCCTCGTAGCCGGCGCGCGAGCTCGAGGCGATGACCTGTCGCGTGACGACTGCGGCGACGAGGATCGGCACGAGCGCCGCGAGCGCGAGCGACAGGGTGAACCGACCGCGCAGCTTCACGGCTTGCCGACCTTCTGCGCACGCGTCGGCTCGCCGTAGAGGAACATGTCCGCGTAGCTCGGGCGCCCCGTGGCGTCGAAGCCAAGCCCGCGGACGTCGCTGCGGTGCCAGATCCGCACCGCGCGGAACAGCAGCGGCACGATCGGCAGCCGGTCGGCGAACGCCTTCTGCGCGATGGCGTTGTCGATCGGTCCAGCCGCGAGCCGCTGCTCGGCCCACGTGTCACCACCGGCCGCGAACGCGACGCCCCACCACGCGGGCGCGCTCGTCACCGGTGCCGCGAGCTGACCGATCCACAGATCGCAATCGCCGCGCTTCACGCGTTCGCGCAGCGTCGCTGCCGGCACGGCGGTGATCACGCTGGCGATGCTCAGCTTCGTCAGCGCGTGTGCGGTGCGCTCGGCGAGCTCGCGGTCATCGGGCCGCGTGTCGTCGATCAGGATCTCGAGCTTGAGCTGGGCGAGGCGGTCGGGCGCGAGCGACTTCACGCGCTTGGCCGCGTCCGCGAGCGCCGCCTTCGCACCGACGAGGTTGTCGAGCCGTCCCGCCGCATCGAGCATCGGGCCGCCGGCCTCGACGGGCAGCGGCACACGCGACAGCGCGAGACGCTCGCCGGAGGTGACCGAGGTCATCGCGCCACGGGCGAGCGCCAGATCGAGCGCGCGGCGAAACGAGCGATCCGCCATCACATCCGCGTGCACGCGGCCGAACCCGACGAACACCAGCAGCGCTGCCGGACCCTCGACGTCGAGCGACTTGAACTTCGGCTGCACGCCGGTGAACACCGCGACGCCTCGCGACGACAGCTGCGCGTCGCCCTTCTCGAACTGCCGCGCCTCGCCGTCGGGCGTGTCGTACCAGCGCAGCGTGAGCTGGTCGAGGTACGGCCGCCCGGCGAAGTGGTTGTCGAACGCCTTCAGCACGAGCCGCCCCTTCTTGTCCCAAGCATCGACGACGAATGGCCCCGAGCCGACGGGCCGATCCGCCTGCGGCTTGCCGCCCTTCGTGATGGCAGTAGCGGGCAGCGCG
Source organism: Deltaproteobacteria bacterium (assembly GCA_013813765.1). Classification (GTDB taxonomy): domain Bacteria; phylum Myxococcota_A; class Polyangia; order Haliangiales; family Haliangiaceae; genus JABFXX01. Next base: position 16,162 of record JACCRC010000262.1, read on the forward strand.
AGCAGCTTCGCGGCGTCTGCCGGCGTTGCAGATGTCGTGAGCTCGAGCGCCGTGCCGGAGTACGAGATCGCGGTGATCCCCGCGAGTGCCCAGCGCGATGGCGTGGTGCGTATGCGCTCGAGCGACGCGGCGACATCCGCACCACCGAGCTCGCTGCCGTCGTGGAACTTCACGCCCGTCTTCAGCTCGATCTGCAGCTTGCCACCGGCGAGGATCGGCGGGCCCGCAGCAAGGTGCGGTTGTGGTAGCCCCGCCGGCCCCGTGCGGTACAGCGTGTCGAACACCAGCTCGACCGCGGTCAGCTCCGCGTGCGACTGCGCGAGCGGCGGATCGAGCGTGACCGGCGCGCCGAGCAGCGAGCCCTCGAGCGCACCGCCGTAGTGCGGCCGGCTCTCCGCCGCCACAACGGACGCCACGACGAGCGAGGCGAGCACGAAGCGCTTCAATCGAGCCTCCACAGATCGACGCGCGTCGCTCCGGCGAGCCGCACGGCGGCGATCACCTCGGGCACGCCGTCGCCATCACCGTCGGCGACCGCGATGCCGGCGACCCCGCCGTTGAAGGTCTTGCGGTACAGCCCCTTCTTCTCGTTTCCGCCGAGCGTGAAGACCTTGATGACGTCGGGATCACCGGGCGCGCCCGCGCCGCTGACGATGATCTCCGGCTTGCCATCGCGATCGACATCCGCGACCTCGAACGCCGATCCGTAGTCCTTGAGGTCGTACCTCGCGACCGGCAGGCACTTCCCGGCCGTCCCCTGCCCGCAGCGCTCGACGTTGATCTCGAGCTTCGAACCGATTAGCGCAGCGCGCACGCGGATCGGCGCGCCCATCGGATCGACGAGCTCCGCGCAGCGCACCGCATAGATCGGCTGCGCGAGGTCGCCGAAGTGATTCCGTCCCGGCATGCGCACGAGGCGCTCGCCCGGGCACACGACCACGCCGTTCGCCGACTTCCCGGGCGCGCTGCCGCTTAGCGTGCCGTTCTGCCACCGGAGGCGCAGCTCGTTGTCCCACGCCGAGGTACTCGCGACGAGCTCGCGATTCTCGAACACGATCGTCCCGACTGGATCGCGCGACGCAGGCACCGCGGGCGTCCCGGCGAACCCGGCGCGCCCGAGCTCGCTGACCTTCTTCCCGGCGACGCTGATCGCGACCACGTCGCGCGTGGTAACGGCGTAGAGCTCGGCCTTGCCGTCGTGGTCGAGATCCGAGGCCCCGAGCGCCACCAGCGGCGCGTTGAGATCGAGCGAGCCCAGCCGCACCGCCTTCCACGTCAGCTTGACCGGCACCGGCGGCACCAGCACGGGTGGGCGCGCGGCGAGCACCTGATCGAGGCTCTGCTGCACGGCTGCCTGCAGCCGCGTGAAGTAGTCGTCGGTGGCATCGTTCGCTCGCGCGGGAGCTGCCGCGAGACCGATCACCCCCAGCGCGACGACGGCGCGGACCATCAGTCGGTGTACTCGTCCGTCACGACGTTGTCCTCGGTGACGTCGCCGGGCAGCGCCGCGATCTCGGTCGGTGCACTGCCCTCGACGAACACCTCGGTCCGAGAGGTTCCCTTCGGCGCACCCTCGGGCGCGAGCAGGCCGGTCGCGCGATCGATGGTCGCCTCGGTGACGCGCGCGGGCTTCGAGAACGACTTCGCGGGCAGCGACATCGACTTCGCGATCTCGACGAACACCGGCACCGCCGACGTGCCACCGGTCTCGCCGCGGCCAAGCGAGCGGTTGTCGTCGTTACCCAGCCAGACGCCGATCGCGTAGTCGGGCGTCATGCCGATGAACCAGGTGTCGCGGCCGTCGTTCGACGTGCCGGTCTTGCCGGCGATCGGGATCTTGAGCGCGGCGGCGCGGTTGCCGGTGCCCTCGGTGACCACCGAGCGCATCATGTCGACGACGACGTACGCGACCTCTGGGCGCAGCACCTGCTCGCCCTTCGACGGCGGCGTGGGCACACCATCGATCGCCTCGACGAACTTCGGAGGCGCCGAGACACCTCCGGCGGCGAGCGTGGCGACCGCGTTCGTCATCTCGAGCGGCGTGACCTCGCCCGAGCCAAGCGCGAGTGACATCTCGTTGGGCAGCTTGCTCTTGATGCCCATCTTGTTCGCGAACGCCGCGATGTTCTCCGGCTTCATGTCGTACGTGACGCGGATCGCGACCGTGTTGATCGACTTCGCGAGCGCGTGCCGCAGCAGCACCGGACCTTCAAACTTGCCGGTCTCGTAGTTCTTCGGCTTCCACAGGTCGAACACCTCGGGCGCGTCGTTGACCTTGCTCGCGGGGGTGTAGCGGCCCGAGTCGATGGCAGCCGCGTAGACGAACGGCTTGAACGAGCTACCCGGCTGGCGCTTCGCCATCGTCGCGCGATTGAAGCCACCGGCCTTGGACTGGTAGCCGCCGACGAGCGCGCGCACCTTGCGCGTCTTCAGATCGATGATCACGACCGCGCCCTGCGGCGCCGGCGGGAAGCCGATCTGATGCTTCGAGTGCTTCGGCCCGGCGGCGGCGAGCGCCTTTGCCTGCTTCGGCGCTGGAGCGTCGTCCTCGTCCCCGGTCCCCTCGACGATCGCCGCAGCGACCTCGGATTGCGGCACCGCCACGAGCACGACGTCGCCCGGCTTGAACCGTTCGCTGGGCTTCTTCTTCTTGCCGTCGGCATCGGGCGGATTGAACCGCTCGTCGCCGGGACGGCCGAGCAGCAGCGAGCCCTTCCACCCGCCGAGATCGACGACGACCTCGTTGTCATCATCGAACACCTCGATGACGACCGACTCGTAGATCTCCTTCGCCTTCGGTCCACTGCCGGGAAGCCGCGCGCGGAGCGACCTCAGCGTCGACTCGATCTTGTCCGCCTTGAGCGTGCGTACCGGATGACCGATGCCCTGCCGCTTGTCGACGCCGCGAAGGCCGTGCTGCAGCGCCTTCAGCGCGCTCGCCTGCAGGCTCGGATCGAGCGTGGTGCGGATCTTCGCGCCCATCGTGTCGAGCGCGGCCTCGCCCTTCTCCGCGATGATCTCCTGCTTCGCGAGCTCGACCCACTCCGGTGCGGTGCCGAGCTTCGGGAACGGTTTGCTGACGACCTGGATCGGCGCGTCGATCCACTTCTGCGCGTCGGCCATCGTCATCGCACCGGTCGTGACGAGCTGGTTCAAGACGTACGTCTGGCGCTCCTTCGCGCGCTGTGGATTGACGTGCGGCGAGATGTTGTTCGGCGACTGCGGCAGACCCGCGATCAGCGCCGCCTCGCCGGCGTTCAGCTTCTCGACGTTCTTGCCGAAGTAGAACCGCGCTGCCTCCTGCACGCCGTACCGACCATGACCGAAGTAGATCTGGTTCACGTACAGCGTCATGATCTCTTCCTTCGTCAGCGCCTTCTCGAGGCGACGCGCGAGGATGATCTCCTGGATCTTGCGCTTGAACGTCTTCTCCGGCGTCAGCAGGAACGTCTTCACCACCTGCTGCGTGATCGTCGACGCGCCCTGCTTCGAGCGGCCACCGGCGCGCACGTTCTTCAGGAACGCGCGGAACATGCCCCAGTAGTCGACGCCGCTGTGCGTCCAGAAGCTCGCGTCCTCGGCGGCGACGAACGAGTCGACGAGGATCTTCGGGACCTTCTCGTAAGGAACGTAGGTGCGGCGCTCGGTGTAGATCTCGCCGATGCGATCGTCGTTCGCGTCGAGGATCGTCGTGACCTGCCTCGGCTGGTAGTCGCCGAGCTTCGAGTAGTCAGGCAGCTTCGGATCGCGGCCGTACATCCAGAACACGAACGCGACGGTCGCGACGAGCAGCAGGAAGCCAGAGAACCCGACGATCGCGAGCCACTTGACCACGGTGATCCACCGCTTGCGCGGGGGCTTCGGCGGCTTGCCCGCGTCCCCCTTCTTCTGACCCTTCAGCTTGGCCTTCGCCGGAGGCGGCTTGGCCGTCGCCGGGCGCTGCTCTTGGGGGGTGTTCCACATCCTGATCGTCTGGCCCGGAGGCATGCCCCCAGGTGTGCAAGGGGGATACCGCGAGCGGTCCCTGGATCCCTTGATTCTCCCCTGGTTGGGTCCACTTTGCCACACGCCGCGTGTCCGTCGAGACACGCGGGTCTGAGCACTTATGCAAGCAATCGATCGAGCACGCCGACCGCACCTCGGATCTTGAGCGCGAACCAGCGCGCTCGCAGCAGGCGGCGCTGCTCCTCCGGTAGATCCCCGCTCGCTCCGATCACCTCCCGGCGACGGGTGGCGAGCCGGTTCATCGCCAGCGCGACCGTGACGGAGAGGTTGAAGCTCTCGGTGAACCCGAACATCGCCACGCCGAGAGCACCGTCGCAGGCCGCGACGGTCGTGTCCCGAAGGCCGGCGTGCTCGTTGCCGAACGCGACCGCGATCGGAGAGCCAACATCGACGTCCTCGATCGTGTGCGGCGCGCCCGGCAGCGTCGCGTAGACGCGAAACCCGCGCGACTGGAGCGACTTCACCGCGGCCACGGGATCGCGATGGCGAACGAGGTCGATCCACTTGTGCGCGCCACGGGTGACCCCGCCCGCGGCACTGAACCTCTCTCCAGGCTCGATCACGTGGAGCTGGTGAAGCCCGATCGCTTCCGTGGTCCGGATCGTCGCAGCGGCGTTGTGCGGATCGTACGTGTCCTCGACGATGGTCACGAGCGAGACCAGTCGGTTCGCGAGCACGGTGTCGATCCGGTTCACCCGTTCGGGTGTCAGCATCGGTAACAGGGCGGCGCAGACGGCGTCGGCGCCATGGCGCTCGATCACCCTGTCGATTGCGTCGGGCACGGCGAGCACGATACCGTGCCTTCCGAGTGATCGAGGGGGCTCCGGGGCGCTTCGTCGGCGACCGCTACCACATCGTCCGCGAGTTGGGACGCGGCGGTATGGGCGTGGTCTATCTCGGCCGTGATCTGCGGCTCGACATGGACGTCGCGATCAAGTTCCGCGGCGTCGTGCACTCGGACGCGACGTTGTGGCTGAAGCGCGAGTTCCGCTCCGTCGCGTCACTGCGCCACCCGAACCTCGTCGAGCTGTACGAGCTCGTCGCGCACGATCAGAGCTGCTACTTCACGATGGAGTACCTGCCCGGCATGGATCCGCGCCGGTGGGTCGAGCGCCGCCAGCTGTCGAGCGCACCGCCCTTCGACCCGCTCGGGACGGATCAGACCACGGCGAGCGTGGTGCCTTTGCAGGAGGCTCGCACGGAGATGTCGGCCTCGGCGATCCAGGCTGCCGCCGCGGCCGTTGCACTTCCGCGCCCGGTCGCGCAGGTCGACTTCGCGCGGATCCGCAGCGTGCTGGTGCAGCTCGCGGAGGGGATCGCGTTCCTTCACGCGCGCGGCGTGATCCACCGCGATGTGAAGCCGTCGAACACGATCGTCGTCGACGGCGCCGTGAAGCTCCTCGATTTCGGTCTGGCGCTCGAGCGCCGCCGCCAGGAGCAAGATCTCGAACGCGAGACGCGGATCGTCGGCACCGCTGCGTACCTCGCGCCCGAGTATGTCGAGCGGCTCGTGATCAGCCCGCAGATGGATGTCTACGCGCTCGGCGTGCTCGCGTACGAGCTGTGCACCGGAGCTCCACCGTTCGGCGGCACGATGCACGTGCTGTCGCGGCTGAAAAAGAACATCGTCGCGCCGCGCGCGAGCGAGACCAACCCCGACATCCCGACCGACCTCGACGCACTGCTCGCCGCGATGCTCTCCGCCGATCCAGCGCGCCGGCCAACCGCGCTCGAGGTCGCGCAGCGGCTGTCGGGCAGCCAGTCGCAGCACCGTGCGGCACGCCGCGAGCTGTCGTTCATCGGCCGCGAGGACGAGCTCGAGCGGCTCGGAGCCCGGCTCGAGGACAGCGCGCCGCACGGCCGGCTCGTGCTCGTCACGGGCCCGTCGGGCGTGGGGAAGACCGCGCTGATCGACGAGGCCGTCGGGCACGCACGCAGCGCGGAGCTGCTCGTCTGGCGTGGCCGCTGTCACGAGCGCGAGCGCGTGCCGTACCGCGCGTTCGACTCGATCATCGACGATCTCGCGACGGAGCTCTCCGGTGATGCGCGGCTCGCGAAGGAGATCGGATATGCTGCGGCGCTCACGCGCGTGTTCCCGGTGCTCGCACCGCTGATCGATCCGGTCCGCCGGGACGAACCGCCCGCCGCGGATCTTCGCGTGGAGCGAGAGCGTGCGCTCCTCGCGCTGACCCAGATGGTGCGCTCGCTGATGACCGCGCCGCGCGGCGTGGTGGTGATCGACGATCTGCAGTGGGCCGATGACGACAGCCTCGAGCTGCTCGCGCTGCTCGTCGAGAAGATCGAGCGTCCGCTCACGATCGTCGCGTCGTGGACCACGCAGGGTGCGGCGCCGCCGCGCGAGGCTCTGCTCGAGCGGCTCGGCAAGGCCGCCGAGGTGATGGACGTGCCGGCCATGACCGAGGCCGAGGCGCTCCGCGTGGTCGCCGAGCTCGCACCGCGCGCACCGACGGAGCGGATCGTCGCCGCCGCGCGCCTCGCCGCCGGCAGCCCGTACCTCGCCGAGCTGATCGGGCGCGAGCTCGGCGAGGCCGACGTCACCGATCCGCACGATGCGGAGCTCCGCCGGCTCGATCGGCTCACTCCACCAGAGCGCGCCGTCGCACAGATCACCGCGCTCGCCGGTGGCACCGCGAGCTTCGAGCAGCTGCGTGCGCTCGCCGAGCTGCCGTCGGCGAAGCTGCAATCGGTGCTGCGCGGCCTCGAGGATGCAAAGGTCGTCCGCGCGGCACCGGCGGTCAGCGGCGAGCCGGTCTACGTGTTCTATCACCAGCGGCTTCGCGAGATCGCGCACGATGCGATGGGCGCCGAGGCGAGGAGCGCGCTCCACGGGCGCTTCGCGACGTGGTTCGAGGACACCACGAACGACCCGGGCCAGCTCGCGTATCACTGGCAGCAGGCGGGGAATCCCACGCGCGCCGCGCACTGGGCGATCGTCGCCGGCGACGCGGCGCAAGCACAGCTCGCGTGGGGCATCGCCTCGGACTGGTACGCGCGCGCGATCGATCTGGGTACGAGCAGCGTCCGCGGGAAGCTCGCGGAGTGCTTGTTCCTCGGCGGCAAGCTCGCAGCCGCTGCCGAGGAGTTCCTGAGGCTCGCCGAATCGGAGGGCAACGGTGATCGCTGGAGCGTCCGCGCGGCCGAGGCGTACCTCAAGCT
>JACCRC010000273.1 GCA_013813765.1 Deltaproteobacteria bacterium
GGCTACCCAGTACCGCTGGTCCGAGAGCTCTCCCGCAAGCCGTGTGCGGGAAATCCGCGAGCACGGTTTCTACGGGGGTCGTATGGAAACTCGCGCAATGCGCGAGGGAAAGTAGACCTACCAATGCAGCTCGATGTATTGACCAGCGGCATCTGGCAGACCACCACGACCATCGTGTCGAATGGTGGCTCCTGCTTCGTCGTGGACCCGGCGTACTTCCCGCGCGAGCTCGAGGCGATCGCCGCGCGCGTCGCCGAGATCGGGCGCGCCGATGCCGTGGTCTTCACGCACGGTCACTGGGATCACGTGATGGGACACACCGTGCTGCCCGATGCAGAGGTGTGCATGAACCGCGGCCTCGCCGAGGCGATCGCGGCCGATGATCCACGGGCGGCGAAGTTCCTCGACGACGCGCGCGAGTTCGACTCGCGGTGGTACGTGCCGCGGCCCGCCGGTCATCGCTGGCCGACGTCGCTGCGCGGTCTCGGTGATGACGAGCAGGTCGAGCTCGGTGGCATCAGCGTCCGCGCGCTCGACCTGCCGGGCCACAGCCCGGATGGGCTCGGGTTGATCGTCGAGGACGTGCTGCTCGTCGGCGACTACCTCTCGCCGTGCGAGATCCCGTTCATCGACGACCCGCCCGCGTACTGGCGCACGCTCGTGCGGCTCATCGATCTGCTCGGCAAGGAGCTGCGCGAGGTCATCCCCGGTCACGGTCCGCGACTCACCGCTGCCGAGGCGCTCTCGATCGCGCGCACGGACCTCGCGTACGTCGATCGGTTGATCGAGGTCGGCCGCCGGCGCGACATCTCCGGCGCGCGCGAGCTCGCGCTACCGCGGGCGGAGGACGTCGTCGGCATGCGCGATCATCACCGCGACAACTGCCTCAAGGTCGGCATCGCGCTTCGCTAGACGACGCGCGCGGTCGGCAGCGGTACCGGCTCGGTCGCACGTCGCGCATCGGCGGCCGCTCCGATCGCATAGCCGATCGCGGCGAACAGCATCAGGCTCGAAGCACCGACGGCGACCATCGCGCCCCACAGCCCCTCGGGATCGAAGGCCAGTAGCGAGCTCCAGCCGAGCGAGACCGTCGCGTGGACGACACAGCCGATCGAGATCGCGCGCTCGCTCCACGAGGAGGCGCTCATCTTGCGCACGGCGATGATCAGGGTGCCGGTCAGGATGACGCCGGCGACCATGCCCACCGCCTCCGAGATCTCGCCGCCCATGAACAGCGCGAGGAACGTGAACACGGACGCCATGTAGAGCGCGGACAGCCCCACGAACAGACCGCGTCGCGTGCGGTGCAGGGTCGCGAAGCCGAGAATGCCGACGAGCAGGCCGCCGAGGTACACGCCGTAGGTCGGCGGGAACTGGACCGGCAACATCGGATCCCCGCACACGCGCAGGGTCGGGAGGAACAGACACACGAACAGGAGCCAGCCCGAGACACCCAGCGCGCTGCGGCGCCGTACCAGCTGCGGTTCAGTGGTCATCGACCTCAATGTAACCGCAACCGGGTGGCAAGGCTGGGCATTCAGTTGCAGGCGACGCGCTTTAGCTGCGGTGCCGCCCCGCCCGGTTCCTCGCTGACGGTCAGGTAGGACCGTCCGTCGGGGAGATACGCGACGGCCTCGCCCTGCGCCTCGGTCGCCGATGGTACGGACTTCTTCGGCGCGGCGACGAGCTGCGCGATCGTCGCGCCGACGGGTGCGTGGAGCTCGTAGAGCCCGTCGTAGGTCCGCACGAGCAAGTTGAGACCACACGCATCGACGTGCAGGTCCGCGCCGGTCACCAGCAAGCTGCCGCCGGGGATGTTGATCGTTCCGACCGACACGGCGGTGCTCTGCACGCCAGCCATGCGCGGCATCCGGTAGACGGTCGACGGATTCGTCGCCTGCTTCGTGATGATGTAGCTCTCGCCGTCGCGTGGATCCACGAACAGCGCCTCGCTGTTGCGCGCACCATTGGGATACGCGATGTCGAACGCGCGATAGGTGACGTTGACCGGACCCTGGATCGCGGCAGGCTCGTCGACCTCGTAGATCCGGACCGATGCTCGTGCCATCAGGTTGTCGCCGATGTCCGCGACGTAGATGCACTGCTTCGTGCCGCACGGCGCGACCGCGATGTCCTCCCAGTCGTCTGCCGCGGCAGCCTGCAGCGTGGCGGTGCCCTTCGCGCTTCCCGACGTCGTCAGCGCGAACAGCCGCGGGCCATCACCGCTGTCGTTGTGAGCCCACAGCGTGCCCGCGATCATGCGGCTCGCGACGAGTCCCGAAAGCTCGTCGGCGCCAGCCGTGGTGACCGCGCCCGCGTTCATCACCGCGCCATAGGTGCACGTACAGCTCGGTCCGGCGTCGGGGGCGTCGCCGGTCGAAGTATCGACGGCCGCATCCGCGGGGGTGGCTCCATCGTCACCACAGGCAGCGAGCAGGAGGACGATCAGCGCGGCGCGGATCAAGCCTGGGCCTCGTCGAGCGCGGCGCGCATGCGGCTGGCGAGGCGTTGATCGTCGCGGGCCTCGGCGGCCTCGGCGAGATCGGGCAGCGCTGCGAGCAGCGCGCTCTGCCGCCAGGCGAGCAGCGTGATCGTCTCGATCATCGGCTCGGACTCCTCCTGCAGCGCCCACAGGAACAGGCCGGCGATCTCGCGGGTGTCGTGTGCAGCGAGATAGCGATACAGATCACGGCGGACCTGATCGTAGCGCGGGTCCGCGTTCGCCGGATCCTGAAGTGCGGCGATGAGCCGAGCCAGGTCCTTCGTCTTCGCCGCGACCGCCGCCGCGATCGACTGGCGGCGCTGATCGGCGGTGCCGGTCGTGTAAGGGCGGCCCGGATCGCGCATCGGCGGCATGGCCATTGTCGAGACCGGCGGGCGGGTGCGCAGCACGAGCTCGACGCGGTCCGCCGGCGAGGGCAGGGGCATCCGCGCGAGCTCGCAGAATGCCTCGCCGAAGCCGGCGCCATCCTCCGGCGCGACCAGGTGCAGCGGCTCGCAACACAAGCGGCCGTGGGCCACGGAGATCTCGAAGCGGCGGTCATCGATCTCGACGAGGAACGGCGCCGAGGTGGCGAGCAGCGGCGCGACCTCGACGAGCGCGCGGATCAGCTCCTCGCGCGACTGCCAGCGGAACGGCAGCGTGATCGCTCCGTTACCGAGGTCGTAGATCGGATCGAGCGCCCCGGCTTGCTCGAGCCGGTGGACGATCGCGTTCGCGTCGCCGACGACCGCGACCTCGGGATGGATCGAACCGCGCGCCGGCTCGAGCTGATCCGCGGCGCGGGAGTCCCGCAGCACGACGATGCGAACGCTGCCGTCATTGCCGATCACGAGGTAGCGGTCGAGCTCCTCGCCCTCGCACGCGACCGCGAGGCGAACGCCCGAGACGCGAGCGAGCTCGGTGAACCGATCGAGCCGGTCCTGCACGGACACGTCGGCGTCGTTCGCGATCGCCGCGAAGAACCTGCGCTGGATCTCGTCGTGCGCAGCCGGGGCCACGCCCTCGAGGTCGAGGTGCGAGCCGAGGACGCGATCGTAGACCGGCACGACTCACGATATCCCGTGCTCTGGCACTATGGGGCGCGTGAGCCAGCTTCCCCCGGGTAAGAAGGTCGTCGTCGCCGAGCTTGGCGAGCAGCCCCTCGACGCGATCGAGCACCACACGTCCCTCGTGGACATGCCCGCACCGGACCCTGCGACGCTCGGCCCTCGCGACGTGATCGTCGCGATCAAGTCCGCGTCGATCAACTGGGTCGACCTGTTGATGACGAGCGGCCAGTACCAGCATCCGCCGAAGCCGCCGTACACGCCGGGCCTCGAGTATTCCGGGACGGTCGCGTGGGCGGGCTCGGAGGCAGACCACGCGGTCGGCGCGCGCGTGCTCGTCGATGCGTTCATCGCCGGGCCGCGCTCGCACGGCGACTATCAGGCGTACGGCGGGTTCGCGTCGTATGGCGTCGCGCCCACCGAGGCCGTGCGCGCGATCCCGGGAGCCTTGACGTTCGATCAGGCGTGCAACCTCCTCGGTAACTACGAGACCGCCTATCACTGCCTCGTCACGCGAGGGCGGCTCGCGGCGGGCGAGACCGTGCTGATCCACGGCGCGAGTGGATCGACCGGGCTCGCCGCGGTGCACGTCGCGAAGCTCGTCGGTGCGCGCGTGATCGCAACCGGCCGCTCGGAGGCCAAGCTGGCGATCGTCACGGCGCAGGGCGCGGATCACACGCTGCCGTCGACCGGGTTTCCCGATCAGGTGAAGGCGCTGACCGGCGGCAAGGGCGTCGATGTGGTCTACGACGGCGTCGGCGGCGACATCTCGCTCGAGAGCCTGCGCTGCGTGCGGTTCGGCGCGCGGTTCTTGAT